>VSOB01000063.1 GCA_009774625.1 Lachnospiraceae bacterium | reverse complement strand
TTCTACTTGGATAACCCTGCACAATCCCGCACAACCGGTCGCTGTGTATCCGCGATTTGCATTAAGCAACAATAACAATATAACCATCACACCGGTGATCCCTCTGCCCAACCCCGGAGAAGGCGGCTCCGTCTATCCCGGCAATCAGTTCCCCGGAATCCAGGGAACGATTATCACGGTTCTGCCCCGCCCTGTTACACCGTGCTTTTACTGCAACTCCAACAGCTATGGCACCATCCGCTTTCTGAATACTGCCATAGGCTACAATCCTTTTGTCATTTCCATCAACAACCGCACGGCGGTGGATGCTCTGGAATATGCGGAAGTCAGTGAATACGGCAGAATCTCTTCCGGCTATCAGACAATCACAGTGTCCGGCAGAAACGGCTATATCTACATCAGCAAACAGATCAGAGTGTCCGTAGGCGCCACCATGACCATTGCCATCGTCAATACGGCAGGCGGCCTGAATCTGGTGGAAATCAACGATGCATCCTGCTACACCCCGATGGGCGGCGCCTGCATCCGCGTCAGCAATCTGTCCTACAATGCCGGACCGCTGACACTTTCCACCTATTCCCGCAACATAGTATTCCAGAACGTTACCTTTATGGAAGTTACCAACTATGTCAGAGTGGTACCTGCCCGCTACGAAATCTTTGTATCCAACCAGAACGAGGTGCTGCTTTCCACAGAGATCACGGCCCGCAGCGGTTCCCAGTATACGGTATATATGTTTAACTGGAACGAATCGCCCACAGCAATCCGGACCCTGATCATTGAGGATCGGAGATAACAACACATTTTCTGTATTATCAGCAGCCGGACGGCGTATCTGCCGGCCGGCTTTTTACCGCTATTTCATCCGGTGAAATTTCCTGCCCTTCCATTTATGGTACACAGACAGCCAGACAGACGGTCCCTGCAGCGTCAAAGGATGCTTTCTGCCGATCAGGAAAAAACCCACCTTAGCCACCAGCAGGATCATACACAATTCCCCGATCAGAAGCGCCCCGTACAGATTGACCCGAAACATCAAATCCTTTGCCCTGGGAATAAACCGGTTCATCCCTGCCGCAAACCGGATGGCAAGACTCATCACCTGGCAGTCCAGATGGGTCAGCATGACAATCAGGGAATGTTTCCCGAAAAATCCCAAAAGCCATATGGGTCTGATATGTCTGCACAGCAAAATCAGGCCCATCGCCCCACTGTAAGCGCCCAGATAGTAATAAAGCTCATTGTGAAAGACCAGAAAATGCATATCCACTCTGCCGTTTGCAAACGCAACCGCCCCGTTAAGCAGCAGGCAGCCAATACCCGCCAGCACCTCTGAAGATGCCTGCAGACGCAGTCTTTCCAGCCAGAAATAGGTAACATATCCCAGCATCAAAAAGATAACCGCCGGAAAAACACGCAAAACAGCCATCAGAAAATTCCCCAGCCAAGTATAAAACGTCCCCGCTTCCATATCGAGATATGTCTGAATCAGCTGCATCCCCAACGCCGGCAGAAAAAAGAAAACCCCAAAGAGCAAATACCGCAGAGCCAAAGGACATTTCCGGATCAGACCATACAGGCACAGCTCCCCGGCAAAAACCGCCGGCAAAAACCAAAGCACGGAAATCCCGTAAAACGAAACAGCCTGCAAAACCGCAGAACGAATAAACGCCCGGTCAATGACTTCCGGATGGGCATACAGGTAATAACAGTCCACGGCCAGATAAATCAGGCTGAACCAGAAATAAGGGAGTATCATGCCGCAGAACCGTTTCCGTACATAAGCGCCAAAAGGCTCTGCTTCTGACTTTTTATAGGCAAACAGAATACCGGATACCACAAAAAACAGCGGCATATGAAAAGAAGTCAGCCAAGTCAGTACAGGCTCTGACACATATGTGGAATGTCCGATCACTACAAGCGCAATACCGATTCCTTTTACCATATCAATATATTCCAGATGTTTTTCCCTCATTCGCCTCTCCTCTAACTGTAATTCTGCAGCACAAACCGGATCTCCGTCCTGCCCCGGAATGTATGCAGCTCCGGATAATAGGTTACATTGATTTTTCCTTTTTCTTCCCAATAGGCAAGCAGCTCCTTCTGGTCTCCGAAAGAGATCATCTCATAGCACATATTCTGCTCGTCCCTGACTGTATAGCGGCCTACATTTTCGTTTTTTCCCAATATCCTGCTGCCCAGAAGCTCCACATTTCTCTGGGCAAAAAGCGGCCTTCTGTTGCCGTTTCCAAAAGGCTCCAGCAGGGAAAACTGTGTCAGCAGCCCCTCATTTACATAGCCGAAGGGCATCTGCATATCAATATGTACCTTTTCCGTCAGTTCGTCCGGTGTCAGCCGGCAGCTTTCCTCGATCCGTTCCATAAACGGCAGTACATGTTCTCTGGGCAGAGAAAGCCCTGCCGCCATTTTGTGTCCGCCGTACTTACTGAATAAGTCTTTGCATTTGCTCATCTCTTCATACATGGAATAGGCTTCCACAGAGCGGCCGGATCCTTTTACGCCCTCTTCTGAATCTGTCAGTACAAAGACAGGTTTTCCAAAGGCTTCCCGAACCCGTCCTGCAATGATGCCTGCCAGGCTTTCATGACAATCAGGCAGATACAAAACCAGTACCTTCCGGCTTTGGAGTCCTTTTGATTCGATCAGCGCCATTGCCGCCTCCACACCCTGCCGGGTCATTTCCTTACGCGTCTCATTCAGATGCTTCAGATCTGTTGCCACAGGCAGCGCCTCTTCTCTTGTGCGGCAGGTAAGCAGCTCCAGGGCACGCCGGGCAGTATCCAGCCTGCCGGTGGCATTCAGACAGGGCCCCAGAACAAATCCGATGTGATAAGCGCTCAGCTTTTTATGTTCCAGTTCACAGACCTCCAGCAGCGATCTCAGCCCCGGATTTTGGGTCTTGCTGATTTTCTCCAGACCATATTTGACCAGAATCCGGTTTTCGTCCACCAGCTCCATCACATCTCCCACTGTTGCAAACGCCGCCATTTCCAGAAATTCCTCCAGTGCAGCGTCTCCTCCGATGCCTTCCGCCTCATACATGGCCTGCATCAGCTTCATGGCAACCACCGCCCCGCAGATCCCCGGAAACGGATACTGGCACCTGGGCTGTTTGGGATCTACCACCGCCGCGGCAGGCGGAATCCGATAGATACGTTTTTCCCCGATTTCCTCAAAGGGTACTTCATGATGATCCGTTATAATCACCGTCATCCCCAGCCTGTTGGCCTCTTCTACCTGATCGGCTGCCGCTATGCCGTTGTCACAGGTCACTATGGTATCCACACCTTCTTTATATGCCTGCTCAATCAATGCATGATTCAGTCCATATCCGTCCTGAATCCGGTGCGGAATCACCGTATCCGCATCGGCTCCCAGTCTGTCCAGCCCTGTTTTCAGAATATAGGCAGACATTATGCCGTCGATATCATAATCCCCGATTATACGGATTTTTTTCCCTTCTTTTCGTTTCTCTCTGAGAATTTCCACTGCTTCCCCCATCCCCTGCATTTGCTTTGGCGGATACAGGTCTTTCAGGGTTCCGTGCAGATACTTGTCAATCGCTTCTTCTCCTTCAATGTCCCTGTTCCTGATCAGCCTGGCAACCACCGGATCGATGGAGAATCTCCGTCCCAGCTCTGCAAAGTCAGCCCGTTTGGCGGCCACATACCACTTTTCCTGTTTCATAAGCATTTGTACTCCCGGAATTTCCTATGTGATAAAAGAATCCTGTGAGCAGGATTCTCCGCTATAA
Source organism: Lachnospiraceae bacterium (assembly GCA_009774625.1). Lineage (GTDB taxonomy): Bacteria > Bacillota > Clostridia > Lachnospirales > Lachnospiraceae > VSOB01. The sequence goes on along the minus strand of VSOB01000063.1, from coordinate 13,412 downwards.
AAGGAACCCTCCCGCTCCGGGAGGGTTCCCTGTTCAGATTCAGTTCACTGCAATTATTTTTCTTTGCGGGGTTTCTGATTTGTTTCCTGCTTTTTGCCCAGTCTGGTCCGCATCACATACCACAGCCCACCGGCCAGACAGATGGAAGAATAGGTACCGCACAGAATGCCTACCATCAGCGGCAGCGCAAACTCCCGGATGGAGGTCACTCCCATGACAAACAATGCCCCTACCATAAAAAATGTGGTCAGAGAAGTAAAGATACTTCTGGAAAGCGTCTGGGTGATGCTCTTATTGACCACCTCCAGAAGCTCTTCTTTCTTTTTCATTCCGTTTAAGTTCTCACGGATTCTGTCAAAAATAACAATGGTGGCATTGATGGAATATCCTACAATGGTCAGCATACAGGCAATAAACGTACTGCCTACCGATACCCTGGCCGCCGCATAAAATGCCAGTACCACAAGCACATCATGGAGCAGTGCGATCACGGCACTCGCTGCAAAGCGAATGTCCTTGAACCGGAACCAGATATACAAAAGCATACACACTGTGGCAATGGCAACCGCAATCACGGCATCTCCGCGCATCTCTGAACTGATGGTGGAACTGATGGTTTCCGCGGTGATCTTTTCTGTATCCACCCCGAAACGCTCTGCCAGTTTTGCGTTCATTGCCTCTCTCTCTTCCACCGACAGAGTTCTGGTCTTGATGATCACCTCATTGCTGCCGCTGACCTTCTGAGTCTGTACATTTCCGTCCCCGGTCACTTCTTCGATCAGAGGAACCACCTCTGCATCGATCTCCTCAATGGTCATATCTTCATGAAATGTAATATTGGTGGAAGTACCGCCCTTAAACTCCAGACTGTAGTTCAGCGGATCTCCCTGAGAGGACTGGTTGACGCCCATACATACAAAACCGGCGCCGATCACAAGGATGGAAGCGGCAAAACAGATTGCCTTTTTGGAAAGAAAGTTCCATGTCTTTTTTTCCTTACCCATCCCATAGAATCTGACATCCTTCAGACCCAGAGCATACATGGCGTTCAGCAGCATACGCGTGATAAACAGGGCAGTAAACATGGAAACGATAATACCCAGCGCCAGTGTCTGTGCAAATCCTTTTACACTGCCGCTTCCCTTAACGCCCAGCACCAGCGCTGCAATCAATGTGGTCACATTGCCGTCAATAATGGCAGACAGCGCCTTCTGAAAACCGATTTTCATTGCAGACTGTACCGTCTTGCCTGTTGCCAGTTCTTCCCGGATCCGGGCAAATATAATCACATTGGCATCCACTGCCATACCGATGGAAAGTATGATACCGGCAATGCCCGGCAGGGTCAGCGTAATGTCAAACGCATTCAGCAGTACAACGATCAGGCCCACATAAATCCCCAGAGCCAGAGAAGCGGCAACACCGGGGATCAGATATACGATCACCATAAACAGAACCACCAGGCCCATACCTACAGCGCCTGCCGTCAGGCTTGTCCGGATGGCTTCCGATCCCAACTGTGCTCCCACCACATTGGAGCGCAGCTCTTCCAGCTCCAGCTTCAGGCCGCCGATACGGATGGTGGACGCCAGCTTTTCCGCTTCTTCATAACTGGGCATACCGGTGATAATCGCCACACCGTCTTTGATCTCTTCGTTAACAGAAGGCATACTTACGATCATACCGTCGTACATAATAAATATCACGTCGTGAGTGGGCGCTGCCAATGCAGTGGCCACCGCAAATTTCGTAGCGCCTTCTTCGGTCAGTGTAAGCTGCACCACATACTGATTGTTGCCCATCATCTTATCCTGCTGGGTACCGGCCCTGGCATCCGCCACATCCTCACCGGTCAGCACTTCCGCACCGTCAGAGGACATAAAGTAAAGAGAACCCGGTTTCCCCAGCTCGTCCAGAATCGCATTGGCATCCGAAACTCCGGGGATCTCGATGTTGATCCGATCCGAACCCTCCTGATACACCTGCGCTTCCGTGCTGTAACCCTCCACCCGGCGCTGCAGCTTATAGATGGTATCCTTCATATCACTTTCGGAAGGATCTTCTTCTCCCACTACCTGATAGGTAATGCTCACGCCGCCGGCCAGATCAAGTCCCTGCTTGATCTTCTGCGCAGCGCCCATTTTCTCTGCTCCGATACCCCAGACCGCCGTATAGGACAGCAGTCCCAGCAGCAATACCATAACGAGCAAAGTAATGACTGCCCTGTTCTTTTTCATTTTCTTTTCTCCTTTTCATCGGCAGATACCGCCGTCATTCAGCCTCCGCTGCCTTCATCATAATAGCGCACTCCACCCGTTTTCTCTGCAGCTCACAGCCAATGTCATAAGCATCAAAAATCGTCTGGTGGAAATTCCAGGAATTTGCCGCACAGCCTCCGCTACAGTAGAATTTGGCAAAACAATCTCTGCATTTTTCCTTTGCATAGACATTGCAGCACTGAAATGTATCCCTGATTTCAGTGCGGGTGATCCCCTCTCTTACATTTCCCATCAGGAACTGCTCCTGCCCTACAAACTGATGGCAGGGATAAAAGTCCCCCCAGGGAGTCACCGCCAGATATTCACAGCCTGATCCGCAGCCGGACAGACGCTTGGCAACACAGGGGCCGCCCTCCAGGTCTATCATAAAATGGAAAAAATGTACGCCCTTTCCCGCCTTTTTCCGCTCCAGCAGGGCACCGGCCAGTCTGTCATACTCCTCTAAGATCTCCGGCACATCCTCCCGGCGTATGGCATACGCCTCCGATTCCGGCGCCACCACCGGCTCCACGGAAATCTGCGTAAACCCCAGATCTGCCAGATGCAGCACATCTTCCGAAAAGTCTTTATTATATCTGGTAAAAGTCCCTCTGACATAATAATTGTTCTGATGCCGGCTTTCGGCCAGCTTCAAAAATCGGGGCACCACCGCATCATAGCTTCCCTGGCCGCCCCTGAAAGGGCGCATCCTGTCGTGGACTTCCTTCCTGCCGTCGATGCTCAGCACCACATTGCTCATTTCCCGATTCAGAAATTCCTGTATTTCATCATTCAGAAGAATGCCATTGGTCGTCAGAGTAAAGCGGAACTTTTTATGATGCGGCTCCTCCAGGCTTCTGCCATAGGCCACCAGCTCCTTCACCACCTGCCAGTTCAGCAGTGGCTCTCCCCCGAAAAAGTCCACCTCCAGATTTACCCTGTTTCCGGAATGCCGTACCAGAAAATCCAGTGCGGCCTTTCCCGTTTCAAAGCTCATCAGCGCCCGTCTGCCATGATATTCCCCTTCCTGCGCAAAGCAGTAGCCGCAGGCAAGATTACAGTCGTGGGCCACATGCAGACATAAGGCCTTGACAACCGTCTCACGCTTCGGAAGCGTGTCGATATATTCTCTGTAAGCATCCTCTGTAAAAAGCATTCCCGCTTCTTTCAATTCCAGTATTTCTCCTATGGCCTCCTCACACTGTGCCTGGGAATACCCTGTCTGCTCCAAAGCCCGGCTTACCATTTCCCCCGCCTTTGTCACATCCAGGGCAATAGCCGCTTCCACTATGGGAATCAGATCATACACCATCTCATCCACCACATGCACACAGCCGCTGTTTACATCCAGTACGATGAAAAAGCCATTATTTTGATATCTGTGAATCACCTGTAACTTCCTTTCCTGCTCTGACTGACAACGTAATATAAGCAGCGATGCAAATCGCTGCTTATCCGTTCCTTATCATGCCCTCGCCTGCCTTACTTTTTTATCTTTTCGCAGCTCTGGTTTCCTACTGTACAGGATGTCTTGCAGGCTGACTGACAGGATGTCTGGCACTCCCCACAGCCTCCCTTTTTCATGGATTCCTGAAGATTTCTGGTATTCAGTGTCTGAATGTGTTTCATCTTATATCCTCCTTATAAACCCCGTATCCTCTGCCGGGAACTGTATTCCGTACCAAAGTATAGCATATCTTATCACAAAGGTCAATCAGTTTTACCGCGCCGCCCTGCTGCCGCATCGTTATCCCAGCATACCGCCCAGCATACCGCCTCCGGCACAGATGAAAAATACCGTAACAAGATCTCCCGAAATACCTGCCGCCCCATGCTCCAGTACCAACGATACACACAAAAGCACAGTAAAATAGAGAACCCCTGCCAGAAGTCCCCACAGGAACTTCCTGTTTCCCATCCGCTTTCCCGAAACAAATCCGGCGAACAGAGACGCAGCTATGTATATCAGGATAATCGCAACAGACACAGTTTTTTCCGCCAGATTGAACCGATACAGAAACAGTGCCAGAAACAGCAAAAGTCCCACTGTCAGAATGTAAGAGAAAAGCAGACATTTCAGATAAAATATCACATAGGAATTATTTTTTACCGAAGCCTTCATCGCCACACCTCCCATTACATCATATATATGCGCAGCCGCCTGCGAACTTGACAATCGACGGCAGATTAGTATATGATATCTCAAAATATGGTTTGGAATTTCAGGGAGGTTATCGTGTTGGATACCGACAGTGTCATAGGTTTTATTATTCTGTTTTTTCTGCTTTTACTTTCTGCCTTTTTCTCTTCGGCAGAAACGGCTCTGACCACTGTAAACAGGGTGCGCATCCGTACTCTGACAGAGGAAGGCAATAAAAGAGCCATACTCGTGCAGGGCATTCTGGATCGTTACAGCAAAATGCTCAGTACCATTCTGGTGGGCAACAACATTGTGAATATTTCAGCTTCTTCTCTGGCCACCACCCTGGCTCTCCGGATCTGGGGCAGCTACGCGGTGAGTATTATGACCGGGGCACTGACACTGTTTGTTCTTCTGTTCGGAGAAATCACACCGAAAACATGGGCCATGTACAATGCCGAAAAGATTTCTCTCGCTTATGCAAGGGTCATTCATCTTCTGATGCTCTTATTCACGCCCATCATTCTGATCGTGGATAAGCTGTCCGGCGCTGTTATGTTTTTCTTCCATATTAATACGGCCGGGAAAACCGCCACTATGACAGAGCGGGACTTAAAAACTTATGTGGATGTCAGCCATGAGGACGGTGCCATTGAAACAGAGGAACGCGAAATGATCTACAATGTATTCGACTTCAGTGATTCCGATGCCAAAGACATTATGATCCCGAAAATTGATATTACGATGGTTGACATCGACGCCTCTTACAATGAGCTGCTTTCCGTATTCAGAGAATCCATGTATACCCGTATTCCCGTTTATGAAAATGACACGGACAACGTAGTGGGCATCGTCAACATCAAGGACTTCCTGTTCGTGCCGGGTAAGCGGGCGTTTAAGATACAGGATATCCTGCGCACGGCTTATTATACCTATGAGTATAAAAAAACTGCTGATCTGATGATGGAAATGCGGAAAGCCACCATGAACGTTGCCTTTGTTCTGAACGAATACGGCGCCTGCGTGGGAATGATCACTCTGGAGGATCTGCTGGAAGAAATCGTAGGTGAAATCCGGGATGAATATGATGCCGATGAAGAAGAACTGATCCAGGAATCCGGAGAGGGGGAGTATCTGGTGGAAGGCAGTATGAAGCTGGACGATGTAAACAATGCACTGAACACAGAACTGACATCAGAGGACTATGATTCTATCGGCGGTATTATGATCGGTATGCTGGACCGCCTGCCCCAGCAGGGCGAAAGCGTTACCACTCAGGACGGTATCACACTCTGCGCAGAAAAAATCAACCAGAACCGTATCGAAAAGGTGCGGCTCACACTGCCGGAGCCGACCGCCGGAGAAGATGGGGAAGCAAGCAGTCCCCAAAACGACAAGCCCACGGAAACGGACAGCCCGGCCGATCTGATACAGGACACTGCCCCGGTCCTCGTCCAGGGCCGCCCTGCCGACACTGCCTGTCTGCCGGAAAAGGAAATCCGCTGCTATGATCTGCTGGACCTTTTGCAGATTCCCTATGAGCAGGTACATCATGAAGCCCTGGCCACGATCGAAGCCTGCGCCGAAATTGATGCACTCCTGCAGGTTCCTATCTGTAAAAACCTGTTTCTCTGCAACCGGCAGCAGACTGACTATTACCTTTTGCTGATGCCGGGCCAGAAGAAATTCGTAACAAAAGAACTCTCTGCCCAGTTGGGAGTGGCCCGTCTCTCTTTCGGCTCTGCAGATATGATGAAAGAACTGCTGGACATCACCCCCGGTTCCGTTACCATACTGGGACTGATGAATGACCATGAAGGAAAGGTACGGCTGCTGATTGACAGAGAAGTGCTGAAACAGGAATATTTTGCCTGTCACCCCTGTATCAATACAGCCAGCCTGAAGTTCAGGACATCCGATCTGACCGGAAAACTGATCCCGGCGCTGAAGCATTCACCTACTCTGGTAGAGCTGTAGCAGTCAGCGCCGCCCTGTCCGGTCAGGATTCCCCGTATGCCAGATATGCCCCCTTCATGGGGCTGACCGCATGCTCGGCAAAGAGACGCAGCGCTCCTGACCGATAGCGTCTCTCTCCGGGCTGCCAGCGCATCCTGCGCTCTTCCAGCACAGCCGCGATTTCTTCCGGTGTCTTTCTTTCACCGTCAATGCCTATAATATTCAGCTTCCGCTCCATTACATCAATTTCAATCAGATCTCCTTCTTCCACCAGTGCAATAGGCCCTCCGTCAGCAGCCTCCGGACTGCAGTGTCCGATCACCGGGCCCGTGGAGGCCCCGGAAAAACGTCCGTCCGTAATCAAAGCAATGCTTCGTCCCAGCTCCTGATCGCTGCTGATGGCTTCAGACGTATAAAACATCTCCGGCATACCGCTACCTTTCGGCCCTTCATAACGGATAAATACAGCGTCTCCCTTTTCCACCTTATGTTTTAAAACCGCATCCAGGCATTCTTCTTCGCTGTCAAAGGGTCTGGCCCGCAGCACTGCATGGAACATCTCTGAAGGACATGCCGTATGCTTGATGACCGCTCCCTCCGGTGCAAGATTGCCCCGCAGGATGGCGATGCTTCCGTCTGTACCGATGGCCTTATCATAAGGACGAATAATATCTTCTTTCGTCAACTTGCATCCATAGCGCCTGTTAAATTCCTCCAGCCATGTATTGCAGCGGTCATAAAATCCGTTCCGTTTCAATTCTTCCAGATTTTCTCCCAATGTTTTTCCTGTCACTGTCATCGCATTTAAATGCAGGTGTTCCCGTATTTCTTCCATAATAGCCGGAACTCCCCCCGCATAATAGAAACATTCTGCCGGCCATCGTCCTGCAGGCCGCACATCCAGAAGATATCTTGCATTTCTGTGCAGACGGTCAAACGTATCCCCGGTAATCTCTATGCCCAGTTCATGGGCGATGGCAGGAATATGCAGCAGACAATTGGTACTGCCGGAAACCGCCGCATGCACCAGGATAGCATTTTCAAAGCTGTCCTTTGTCACAATGTCACTGGGACGCATTCCTTCCATTGTCGCCAGCCTGACAGACTGCCGACCGGCTTCTCTGGCAAAAGTCAGCAGATCAGGACTGGTGGCAGGCATCAATGCACTGCCCGGCAGAGCCAGCCCCAATGCTTCTGCCATAATCTGCATGGTGGATGCCGTCCCGATAAAGGAGCAGGCGCCGCAGCTCGGACATGCATGATGCTTAGCCCAGTTCAGTTTCTCCTCGTCAATCTCCCCTCTCTGAAATTTGGCGCTGTACATACCAAGCTGTTCCAGCGTCAGCATGTCAGGACCGGCGTTCATCGTACCGCCCGGCACTACAATCGCCGGAATATTCACCCTGCACAGTCCCATCAGATTGCCCGGCAGCCCCTTATCGCAGCTGGACAGATATACGCCCGCATCAAAGGGGGTTGCATTTGCATGAATCTCTATCATATTGGAAATCATCTCACGGCTGACAAGGCTGAAATTGATCCCGTCCGTTCCCTGACTTTCCCCGTCACAGATATCCGTACAGAAATATCTGGCGCCAAAACCGCCTTCCTGTGCAACGCCTTTTCTCACTTCCTCCACCAGAATATCCAGATGTCCGCTGCCCGGATGGCTGTCCCCATACGTACTTTCAATAATGACCTGCGGCTTTTCCAGATCCTCCGGCTTCCAGCCGGTACCGATACGCAGTGGATCCAACTCCGGCGCCAGTCTGCGCATCTCCTGACTTTTTAACGTGCTCATATACACTCCCATCCTTTCTGTCTTTATTTATGCGAAAAATGAAATAATCAATGCCACAATAAACCCTGTGCCGCCCACCAGTGTCTCCATAATAGTCCAGGTTTTCAGCGTGGTTTTCTCATCCATACCTACCAGTGATTTTACCAGCCAGAAACCGGAATCATTGAAATGGGAACACACCGTTGCACCGCCTGCCACAGCGGCCGTAGTACATGCCAGATATAAAGGCGACAGCTCCGAAATGCCGGGAATAGAAGCAATGATTCCTGCTGCCATCGTCATTGCCACTGTCGCGGACCCTACGCAGATACGTACCAGCGCTGCCACAATAAAAGCCAGCAATACGATAGGCAGCGACATGGAACTTACCGCATCGCCGATCACATCACCCATACCTGAATACTGCAGTACATAACGAAGGACACCTCCGCATGCCGTCACCAGAAGGATCAGACCTGTAGGCTCCAGAGATTTTGTCATGACCTTTTCCAGTTCTTCCGTATTGTATCCATGTCCTATGCCCAGTACCAGCATCGCCGCTACGGTTGCAATCAAAAGCGCTACAAAAGGCTCTCCCAGAAACGCAAATATGGGCTGCAGAGAAGCCAGCGCAGGCACTACACCCGTAACGGAATCCAGAATGATCAATACCAGCGGAATCAGAATGATTCCCACGATCGCCCAGAAATTCGGCAGCTTGGACTCATCAAAATCTTCCTGCTTTGCCACATGCTCCGGCACGGAAATATTGTATTTGTTTCCGCAGATGCCGCCCCATACAGGACCGGCTACGATCATGGAAACCACACCGCAGAAAATACCGACCAAAATCACCCAGCCCAGCTCCACGCCCAGCATATTGGCAACCAGAATCGGTCCCGGTGTAGGCGGGATAAAGGCATGGCCCACAGCCAGGCCTGCCAGGAGGGGAATCACATAAAACAGGGAAGAACGTTTGGTCCGCTTTGCAAGAGAAAACGCCAGCGGAATCAGAATGATCAGACCGGCATCAAAAAATACCGGCATCGCAATCACCAGGCCCGTAATCCCCAGCGCCCAGGCGGCTTTCTGATCACCGAACCATTTTACCATTGTCACAGCCAGTGTCTGCGCTCCTCCCGATATTTCCAGTATAGCACCGAACATGGAACCGAGTCCCACCAACAGTGCAATTCCTTTCAGCGTATTGCCGATACCATCGTTTACCGCGGTTACGATAGTTTCCGCAGGCATGCCTGCCATCAGGCCAATCGAAATGGCGCCTATCAGAATGGCGATCATAGCCTGGATTTTAAATTTAATAATCAGAACCAACAACAGCATCAATCCGATGACAGCGGCCACTACAAGTCTTGTCGGATCTAAAGCAATTTCTGCAGTCATAACAATATCCTCTCTTTCTTATTTTTTCACGATCCCTTTCCATGAGTGAGTAGTCCGATGTATTATTTCCTTTCTCCTCCTTTTTCATATATTCATCTGACGTCTTATGTTTTACGAATAAAATATATATTTTTTAATTATTTTTGTCAATACATCAGATGTTTTCACTTTTCATTTCTACATTTTTCACAAAAAAAATAAGGATTTCCTATTCCGAAATCCTCTTTTTTGTTTATTTTGCCTATATTCTGTTTTTTTATTCTTTTCTTTGCTGTTCTTTTAATTGTCTGACCAATGCCTGCCGGTTATAAGTCAGATGCATCACCATTGCACACTTGGCTCCTACCGGGTCCCGGTCAGAAATCGCATTGACAACAGCCCGATGGGTTTCAATCGTTTCCTGCATCAATGTCCGCCTGGTCAGATTGGCAAAGGTCATCACAGCCGTATGGATAACCGGTATCAGCGTTTCCACCACCCGGTTTTTGCTGCATTTGGCGATACAGGTATGAAGTTCAATATCTTTGGGGATATGATTTTTGCCATCCCGATACATCTGTTCCGTTTCATCACAGAGACGCACAAGCTGGATAAGCTCCTCTTCCTCCGCATACTCTGCCGCAAGCGCTGCGATTTCCGGCTCCAGCAAAAGACGCACATCAAACAATTCCAGCGCCAGTTTATACTTATTGTTCTGCAGCCGTGAAAGTCCCAAAGGATCATTTTCCTGAAAACCGGTACTGATCACATATGTGCCGGATCCCCGCCTTACCTCCAGTATCCCTTTGGAAACCAGGCTCTTGACCGCTTCCCGAATCGTACTGCGCCCCACGCCAAACTCTTCGGCCAGCTTAAACTCATTGGGAATTTTCTGCCCTACCTTCACAGACTCCTGCCCAATCAAATGCATCAGCTCATCTTCGATCTGAGCTGCCAATAATCTTTTATCCATTTTTTTATATTGATACACTCTGTGTTCCGTACTGTCCGGCATCTATTGAAATCTGACTTTCATATATGCCCTGATCTCATCCATGCACCGTTGCATCCCCAGCTTACTGCTGTCCAGACACAGATCATAGTTTCTGGCATCCGTCCATTCTCTCCCGGTATAATGCTTATAATACTCTGCCCGTTCTTTATCCGTTTTCTGAATAAACTTTTTAATCTCCTTATCCGGCATGCTCAGTTTTTTTCTTGCCTGTTCGATACAATAGTCCTCCGGCGCATGGACAAATACGCTCAGTACATTGTCATAATCCCGAAGCACATAGTCCGCACAGCGTCCGATGATAATACAGGACTCTTCCTCTGCCAGTTCTTTGATCACTTTGGCCTGATAATTGAACAGATTTTCCATTGAGGTAAACTCTCCGCTTTCCGGCGGGATCAACTGTCCCTGATATATCTTTCTGGTAATCCGGAAAAGCGGGCTGTTTTTCACCTTTTCATCCGCTCCCGCAAACAGTCTTTCGTGAATGCCGCTTTCTTCCGATGCGATTTTCAGCAGTTCCTTATCATAATAGTGAATCCCCAGTTCCTTAGACAGCATCTCGCCGATGGTACGTCCCCCGCTCCCATACTGCCTCGCAATGGTAATGACAACCTTCTCCATGTAATCTCCTCCCTGTTTTTCCCTATTCACCCAGATAAGCCTTTTTGATCGAATCATCGGCCAGAAGCGCATCTGCTCTGCCTTCCAATACGATACTGCCTGTCTCCAGTACATATGCCCGGTCCGCAATGGAGAGTGCTTTTTTCGCATTCTGCTCCACCAGCAGCACCGTAGTCCCGCTTTTGCTGACCTCCTTGATAATATCAAAAATCTCATTGACAAAAATCGGTGAAAGCCCCATAGAAGGCTCGTCCATCAATATGATTTTCGGATGAGACATCAGCGCCCGGCCCATAGCCAGCATCTGCTGCTCACCGCCGCTCAGTGTTCCGGCCATCTGGCCGCGCCGCTCTTCCAGCCTGGGAAATCTGCGGTATACCATCTGCAGTGTCTCTTCGATCTCATCCTTGTCTTTCCTTGTATAAGCGCCCATACGAAGATTCTGCAGCACTGAAAGCTGGGCAAAGATCCTCCGCCCCTCCGGCACATGGGCCATGCCCATAGACACGATCTTATGTCCCGGTACTTTGGTAATTTCCTTTCCTTCAAACAACACACTCCCCCGTTTGGCAGGAAGAAGTCCGGTGACCGTATGCAGTGTGGTCGTCTTGCCTGCACCGTTTGCACCGATCAGCGCTATGACCTCTCCTTCCTCCACTTCAAAGGAGATCCCTTTCAGTGCCTGAATCATGCCGTAATATACTTCCAGATTCTTTACTTCCAGCATCGCCATCTTTCTTCCCTCCTATTCTCCCAGATATGCGGTGATTACCTGCGGATCATTCAGCACCGCCCCGGTCTCGCCCTGTGTCAGAATGCGCCCGAAATTCAGTACGGAAAGCGCCTCACAGATGCCGGATACCAGCTTCATATCATGCTCGATCAGCAGTATCGTCATATCAAACCGATCCCGGATCAGACGGATGGTATCCATCAGTTCCTTCGTCTCATTGGGATTCATACCCGCTGCAGGCTCATCCAGAAGCAGCAGCTTGGGATCTGTGGCAAGCGCTCTGGCGATTTCCAGTTTCCTCTGTTTGCCATAGGGAAGATTGGACGCCAGAATATCGGCCTCTCCGGCCAGATCAAACACTTCCAAAAGCTCTCTGGCACGTTCGTTCATCTCCTTTTCCACTCTCCGGTAAGAGGGCGTGCGGAAGATACCTGCCAGAGAAGAATACTGATAGTGATTGTGAAGCCCCACTTTTACATTGTCCAGCACCGACATCCCTTTAAACAGCCGGATATTCTGAAACGTTCTGGCAATCCCGGCCTTATTGATCTCTATGGTCTTTTTGCCTGTAATGTCCGTACCATCCAGCCGGATAATCCCCTCATTCGGCTTATAAACACCGGTCAGAAGGTTGAAAACAGTGGTTTTACCGGCCCCGTTGGGGCCGATCAGGCCATAGAGCTGTCCTTTTTCGATATGAATTTCAAAATCATCCACGGCCCGGAGGCCGCCGAATGAGATACACAGATTTTGTACGTCTAACAATGCCATTATTCTACTCCTTTGTCATAACAGACCCGCAGGTCTTTTGCTTTTTTGTCTCTATTTACCGGCGGATTGTCCTGAACCGGAGGGCAGATGCAGCAGACGCTTTAATGAATACCGTTCTCTGAACTCGACGGCTTTCGGACTCCAGTTAAACAGCATCATAACAATCAGAACCACCGCATAGATCAGCATACGATAATCGCTTAATCCACGCAGCAGCTCCGGCAGCAGTGTCAGTACCACTGCGGAGATCACAGATCCCCGTATATTGCCGATGCCGCCCAGCACAACAAATACAAGAATCATAATGGACATATTATAGCCAAAGTTCTTCGGCAGCGCCGTCAGAGTGGAAAGATTATGTGCATATAATACGCCTGCTATCCCGGCAATCGATGCAGAAAGCGTAAAGGCCATCAGCTTATACCGGGTCACATTGATACCAATGGATTCGGCTGCAATCCGATTGTCCCGGATCGCCATAATCGCCCGGCCGTCTCTGGAATGGATCAGATTCAGAATCACAAACAATGTCAGCAGTATCAGCAGTACGCCAATGGTAAAGCTGGCGTCATGAGGGGTTCCGGTAATTCCCTGGGGACCGTTGAGAATCGTTTTGCCCTCAGGGGAAAGACCCAGGGCGATGCTGTCCTTCATGGAAAAATGAAAACCGTTCTCATCTCTGCCGATGTACAGCACATTCATCAGATTTTTAATGATTTCCCCGAACGCCAGTGTGACAATGGCCAGATAATCTC
>VSOB01000062.1 GCA_009774625.1 Lachnospiraceae bacterium | reverse complement strand
AGGAATGTGTCTGCGTCCAGAGTATTTCCTATTCGCTTCTCTGCAAATGGTTCCGCTGCGCTGTCCTGCCGCTGGACAAGCCATTGGAAACGGCACTGCTGTTTCGGGAGGAATTAAAACGCTGCGTGGTCTGCGGCCAATCATTCCTCCCCGGTTCCAACCGGGCGAAATACTGTAAGTTCTGTGCAAAGAAAGTCCACCGCAGGCAGAAAACAGCCAGCGACAGGAAAAGGCGGCTCCTATGCGGACAATTAGAAGCAAAAAAGCCTTGAGATTATTGGCGTTTCAGGCTGCGGTCAACGGGTATGAGGGATAAATCCCCTGCTCCCCTCTAAAACCTGTTTTTAACTGTCCGCAGGACGATTTTAACCTAAACGGGATTTTCCCAGATAGGTGTTGGTTTCTACTTTGCCAATTTACCGCTTTTGCCATTTCCACCTATATGGGATTCTCCAATACTGGATTTTCAGAGACTGGAAAACCTGACGCTCCGGGCAGCCCTGTTCCTCTCTTTCCGGCGGCGGATTTCCAGACGGCCTTGACGGCCCATATTTAGACGGAAATTAAAGAGAAAAAGTTAATAACAAGAAAGTCAATATCAATCCAATCAATCAGGGAGGGATTGATGGAAAGGAGTACATAATGCAAAATGATTTTTTGATGCCTTACAAAGAGGACAGCGGCGTACCGCCCTATCTGCCGTTTCCTCGTTTTCTGGTGCCGATGGACTTATCCAACGATGCAAAGGTACTGTATGCCCTGCTCTTAGACCGGGCGGGTATTTCCAGAGAAAACAGATACATAGAACCGGACGGGCGGATTCGTCTCTACTTTACGCTGGAAGAAGCAAAAGGAAAACTACATAGGAGCAGGCAGGTGGCGACTAGGGCATTTCAGGAATTGGAACGCAACGGTCTAATCATCCGTAAAAAACAGGGGCTTGGCCGTCCGGCGGTCATTACGCTGAATATTTTGCCTGCAAGGAAGGAGCGTGATGGGATTGTGTAAGCCTGTGGATTTAAGCAAACTTCCAAAAAATCTGAAACCTGAAATTGCCGAGCGTGTGGCAGAGCATTTCAAAGACGGCGTTTTCGAGTTTGATTTCAGCACAGAAGAAATGATTGCCGTTGAAGGGAATACGGTCTATCATGTCATCCCCCATTATACGGAGGGAGAGGCGGAAAGCGTACTGGACAAGCTGCGCCGTATCATGGCAGGAAATTTGGAGGAAACCGAATGAAAGCTGCTGAAAAAAGAGGAACGGCACGTTATAATATAGGCAACCGTTTACCTGGCTGTTATCCCGATATACGGGAGGAAAGGAGCTACTATGAACCAGCAGCCAGATAAGATCACAGCGTTATATTGCCGTCTAAGTCAGGACGATGCTCTTGATGGGGAGAGCAATTCCATCACCAACCAAAAGGCGTTATTGTCCAAATATGCGGCGGAACACGGATTCCGCAATCCCATGTTTTTCGTGGACGACGGATTCTCAGGAACGAATTTTCAAAGGCCCGGATTTCAGGAAATGATGAAATATGTGGAAGATTATTCGGTTTCTACCCTGATTGTCAAAGACCTGTCCCGTCTGGGCCGGGAATATTCCTATATGGGGCGGCTACAGGATTTCATTTTCCCCGCCTACGATGTCCGGTTTATCGCCATCAACGATGATGTGGACAGCGCAAAGGGCGAAAACGACTTCGCCGTGTTCAAAAACGTATTTAACGATTATTACGCAAAGGACACAAGCAAAAAAATCCGGGCAGTCGTAAAAATGCGCGGAGAAGCCGGGGAACATATCGCCAGCAATCCGCCCTACGGATATATCAAAGACCCGGAGAATAAAAAGAAATGGATTGTAGACGAGGAAGCCGCAAAGGTGGTGCGGCGTATCTTTGACCTATGCATTGCGGGCAAAGGCCCCATGCAGATCGCAAAAATCCTGACTGCCGACAGGGTATTGACGGTTACTGCGTATAACGCCAGACAGAAAGGATGGTCCATGCCGGATAACCTGTACCAGTGGTGTGCGAAGTCTGTCGCTGGAATACTGGAGCGGCCGGAATATACTGGCTGTACCGTCAACTTCAAGACCTATACCAAATCCCTCAAATTCAAGAAGCGGATGGAAAACCCGAAAGAAAACCAGAGGGTATTTGAAGATACGCAGCCGGCGATTATTGAACGTGGACAGTGGGAACGGGTACAGGTGTTAAGAGCCAACAAGCGCAGGCCGACAAAGACAGGGAAAACCAGCATTTTCTCCGGACTTGTCTACTGTGCCGACTGCGGTGCGAAGCTCTATTACTGTACCTGCAACACCTACAAGGATGATTCACAGGATCATTTTGTCTGCTCCAACTATAAGAGCAATACAGGTTCCTGTAAAATCCACTACATCCGGGAAGTCACGCTTTATAGGCGGGTTCTGGAATGTATTCAGGGGACGCTGACCTATGTGCGCTTGTTCCGGGATGATTTCACCCAGGAAATGCTGGCGCAGGACGAAGCCAGCCGGAAGGCGGAACTGGCACAGAAGCGGAAAGCCCTCTCCGGGGCGCAGAAGCGCATGGAGGATTTGGACAAGATCATCCAAAGGCTTTATGAAGATTCCGTTCTTGGCAAGCTGAGCGACCTCCGCTTTCAAAAACTTTCGGCACAGTATGAAGCGGAGCAGGCGGAAATTCAGCAGCTTGCAGCTTCGCTGGAGAGAGAAATTGAAAATGAAGCCAGACAGATTGCCGATGTGGGGCGTTTCCTCCAGCTTGCCGACAGGTATTCCGATTTGCAGGAGCTGGACGCCGCTACGGTAAATGAGCTGATTGAAAAGATTGTGATCCACAGCCCAGAGAAGATCGGCGGGAAGAAACATGTCACGATTGAAGTCTATTTTACCTATGTGGGGAAAATCCGGATTCCACTTGCCAAACCGGAACTACTGACAGAAAAACCGGCGTGACCTCTGCCATGCCGGTTTTTCCGGAAATTCTATTTACCTCCTTATGGGCATCCGCCCAATGAGGCCGCTTTTTTATATGTATCCGGATGACCCGCGCTGCTGGGAGATTGAAGATGCGTATTTTTACGGGCCTGATATGCTGGTGGCGCCGATCCTTTATGCCGGACAGTCCTCCCGCAGCGTTTATCTGCCCAAAGGGGAAACCTGGGTAGCGTATGAAAGCGGGAAAGAGTATGAAGGCGGACAAAACGTGGAGGCAGACGCCCCGCTGGATACCATTCCAGTTTTTGTGAGAAAGGGATGCATGGGGGTTTGACAAGATAAAAAATTCCACATCCCTTGTGCCATCCGATCCTTTTTGATAAAATACTGTCATAAAGGAGGAGGACTGAAATGAAAAAAGGAATCATTGGAGTACTGTGCGCAGTATTTCTGGCGGGAAGTATGGGGACGGTGGCATATGCTTCACCGCAAAAGCCCTTTGACTGGCAGGGGTATATCAACAATTATACATTTGACTGGAGCGAGGATACCGTTGTTGAGGTGCGGAACGGAGACGGGACTGATGTTATGACAGTGAACGGGCAGTATATTGTAGACCATATGCTTCCATCAACATGCTGGCCTATGGTGATGGACGATGGGAGTCTGCCGTCTGATGTAAAAACCGTTTCCTGTCAGGTTGTGAAAGAGGATGCCTATATTATTATGCCCTTTGACGGTTATGTGACCATCGGGGTGGAGGATGATGTCGTTGCGGGAGACTATGCCGACATCTGTGTGCGTGCAAAGGCGGGGGACAAGGTGAATATGGTACCCCGTAATCTTGTTATGACATATTCTCCCGAATATGAATGGGAGCAATGCTATGTGGGTACGAGTCCGGATGACTGGACCTATAATCTGAGGATTTATAAAGAAGAGTTTGTTCCGCTTTGCCCGGAGGAATGGCGCAAAACGAAATACAGGGACAGTGAGGGCAACATTATTCCCACGGAGATTCTGCCGGATGAACTGATCAGCCGGCCGCTTACGGATGATTATGCCTGCCTGTGGTTTATCTATCAGGTGGACGCCCCGGATTCTACGCTCAGGGCGATACCATATGAAGGGAAGGCGAATAGCGATCTTGGCAGGGGATTTTACGGATGGATAAAAGATCCAAACGTAGCGGGCAAAGAGATCTATTATGCAGACGGCCGGATGATGTATCTTTGGCTGGGAATTAATCCGCTCGCCACAGTCGAATTGTACCAGTCAGGGAAGCTGACGGTAAAGGACAATGAAATCTATATAGAGGGACGAAAAGTAAATGCATGGTCCGGGTATGGAGCAGGGGCATGGATGGATCCCCAGTACAACATTGTCAATGTTTCATAAAGAATCCGCATCAGGCGGAGAATGAAATGCCATCTTTTATCAGACAACAATAAAAGTCCGATGAAAGGGGCATTTCTTTTGTCCGCAGTATGTAACTTTGATGCATTTCCGTAGTATTCTGTAGCTATTATGTACGAAGGGAATGGATGAATATGAAGAGGACACCGGTTTTATTGGCGGAGATGCTGTTGTGCGTGGGACTGCTTGGCGGGATACTGCTGGCAGGGCGGGCAGAGCCATACTGTGTGCCTGATGAGCGGCAGTCTGCTGATGAAGCAAAAGAAAAGATAGGATTTGGAGCATTTGCAGCAAAGCAGCAGTCAGGGCAGCTTGAGAAAAGACAGAGGGAGCTGTATGGGCAGAAAATAGAAGAACTGGAGCAGCTTCTTTCCGATCATCCCACGCAGCAGGGAGAGATTTATCGGGAATATATCAATTCTATTTATTTGTTTCCTGAGTCTTATCATGGGGGCCTGCGGGCAGAGTATGCAGAAGGGGAGGCCAGGGTTTTTCAGATTGCTGTTCTGGGATGGGAGACAGAGGAAAAGCAAAAATATCAGTGCCGGTTACTGGCAGACGGAAGTCTTTGGTTTACTTATCAGACAGAGAATCCATGTGAAAATGACCTGCCGGATTATCTGGTCAATGAAGAGGTACTGCGGTATGACAGAGCTGACTTTGTGTATGATGATGGGGAAACAGATGTGGAAGAAGCGCGAAAAATCCGTAATGATGAAATAGAGCGCTATCTGGCAGAGGAAGCGGAAGGGAAAATACAGGAATTTTGGTCTGTTCAGGGGCGCCTTTATAAAATTGACCGGGAAGCGGAAACGTTTGTGGATGTATCAGAGGAAAAGGAGAGCTGTATCGCCGATTTTCTGTGGGAACAGACAAAGCGGATTCACTGCCGGCTCAGGGTGAGCGCTGATTGCATCAGGGAAGTGGAAAAGTACAAACCGGAGGGCTATCGTCTGTTGTGGGGAATCAATGGATGGGATGAGATTGCGGTCTGCGATTTAAACCATGATGGCAGGATGGATTATGTGGTGGCATTGTATCCGGAGGACTATGAAAAAAAGATACAGCAATCGGAGTGGTTTGACCCATATGAAAAGCTGCCCCAGTACTATGGGGCCGGTTTCTGGCTGCTGTTGTCCCTGGGGGATATGCCGTGGGAAAATTATATGCAGATACAGTTGTCGGACAGTATCGTTTATCAGGACGATTCGATGACGCTGGTGGAAACTGCATTTACAGAAGAGGGAATCCTGCAGCTGGAATATTTTGTCGGGCGTGCCCCGTTTTGTGATATCTGTCTGCGATTTTGGTATGATGAAGAGGAGCAGGATTTTTACATTATCGGTTCCGGTTACAGAGAGAACAATACATTTCTGAAAAAAGCCGAAGAGCACTATGGCAGGACAAACCTGTATTCTTTTTTTGCTTTTCCTCAAAGTCATTATAAGAATGCTGGAGGCTGGGTAACTGATGTCCGTATGAAAGACGGTAATCTGCTGGACTTTTACAGTGACAGATTTCAGTACAGATGCGAAAATCTGCTGGAAGAACATCATATAAACAGTCTGATCTGGGAAAAAGAATATGAACTGTATGAGGCTTTGAAAGAGCAGTATCCGGGTATGGAGATGGAACTTGGCATGGAAACGGTCCCGGTTTTTCAGAATCAGAAACTGGTGGCAGGAAGGGTGGAAGTATATGGTGATGTAAAGGGCAGCTATGACTTCAGAACAGAGATGCCGATCCTGTTGGACAGACAGAGCGGGGCGTATGTGACAGTAACGGGACTTCTGGAGAAAGAAGAGTTTTTGCAGATTTTTGAATGCTGGTCAGAGGATGCCATGTTCCGTGGCTGTATGGAAGAACAGGAACAGAGAGAATGCAGAAGAAGGATTGCCGGATATTGGGAGCAGGCAGATCTGGTGGAAAGTTATGCCGGACCTCAAAAAGAAAGACTGATTTTAGAGATGACAGAAGAAGGGGTCAGAGTTGTCATATGGCTGGAAAGGGGACAGAGGGAGCGGTATTTTATGATAGACAAAGAATATTTCTTTGGGACAAAAGTATGGGAATATCTGAAACCGGAACGGAGCAGGTAAGCGGATGTTTCATCCGTCAAGTTGCACAAATATAAACAGGAAGGGCCGAATCCATTGAGAGAATAAACCGGATGTGTTAATATAATAAAAATAGTAAATAAGTACTGCAAACAGGACAAGAAAGGAATTGACTGAGATGAAGAAAATTTTTACCAAGAGACTTTCTGCTTATATGCTGGCGGCCCTTCTGGTTACTATCACTGCTATTTTTGCACTGCAGACGGTGGTGAGTCAGAGAAGCAATACATCATCCAGTATCGCAAAACTGGAGGATGTAAAAACAAAACTGGCCGGAAACGAAGAAAATATTGGGAAACTGACAGAAAATCTGAGTCAGGATAATCTTGCAAAAACAAGGGCTTTTGCGGATATGATTGCGGCAGACCCTTCTATTAAAACGGATCCGGTCAAACTGAATGCAGTAAAAGAAAGACTAATGGTAAATGAGCTTCATGTGATTGATGCGAACGGCATTATTACGGAAAGCACCATAGACGCCTATGTAGGATTTGATATGAAGAGCGGTGAACAGTCCAATGCGTTTATGGTGATCGTGGAGGACCCTTCTATTGAGATCGCACAGGAGCCGCAGGTGAACGTGGCAGAGGGCGTGGTTATGCAGTACATAGGTGTGGCGAGAAAGGACGGACCCGGACTCGTACAGGTGGGTGTACGTCCTGAAGTGCTGGAGGATATGCTTGCCGGCACAGAAATCGATGTGGTTTTACGGGAGATTGACTTTGGTGAAAACGGATATGTATATGCCATTGACAGAGAAAGCGGCCAGATTGTGGCGCATCCCAATACCGGCCTGATCGGTAGGCCTGCTGCAGATGCAGGCTTTCCGGCAAAATTAACCGGTAAGGGAAAGGCAGTGATTGACGGAAAACGGGGTTATTATCAGGCAGAAGAGTACGAGGAATGGATTATCGGGACATTCCTGCCTTCAGCCGAGTATTATGCCCAGAGAAACAATCAGACGCTGGTCGTATCATTCAGTATGGCGCTTATCTTTGGGGTACTGCTGATTACCATTAATCTGATGGTGGATGACAAGATCGTCCGGGGAATGAATCAGATTGCCGGTTCCATGAAAGAGATTGCAGCAGGAAACTTCGGAATTCGTGTGAATGTGCAGGGCAATCCGGAATTTGTCCAGTTGTCGGGCAGCATCAATACGATGGTGGAAGGCATTTGCCGGAATATGGAAGAAAATGAAAAGCTTCTGAAGCAGCAGAAAGCGGATGTGGAACATAACCGGGTGCTGATTCAGAATGTGAAAAATGCCTGCATGGATTTAAATCGTGTATCAGGAGAAACACTGGAAAATGCAGACCATATCTATAATGGTACAGGTGAACAGGAACGGGCTGTGGAAGGTCTGAAACAGATCATGGAACGGCTGACAGAAGAACTGAACAGCAGTGTGAAAATGTCTGCCAATGTGTCTGCGGAGACAGGAGAAACAACCGAAAAGATATTGCAGACCCAGTCCCGTATGCAGTTGTTGAAAGACTCCATGCAGAAGATCAGCGATATGTCGATGGAGATTGAAAAAATTATAGATGAGATCACTTCCATTGCCCAGCAGACTAATATGCTTTCCCTGAATGCTTCCATAGAGGCGGCAAGAGCCGGAGAGATGGGCAGGGGATTTGCAGTTGTAGCGACTCAGATCGGAGAGCTTGCAGCGAGAAGTGCACAGGCTGCAAAGGAAACCAATGAACTGATTACCAATTCCATTCATGCAGTGGAGGAGGGGAAAGAGATTACGGATCAGACGGCAGAAGCATTTGGCGTGGTGGTGGAAAATATAGAAAGTGCAAGCAGCGATGTGGAGAAGATTACCAATATGGTAAAAGAAAATATGGGCATCGTAACCAATGCAGTAAGTCAGATTGGCCGGATTTCCGATGTGGTGGAGCAGAATGTGGAAATATCCCATAATACCAAGAAGGTATCTTCCAATATGGCAGAGATTACCGGAAAACTGCTGGAGATCGTGGAGTAGTTACCAATCTGTTTCCGGACAGAGAAAGACGGGATATGATAGAGGACTATAAAAACAAAGGACTTACACTTTTGAAAAAAGGGCAGAAAGGCATGGCGCATGCCATATTCAGCCGCTTTGGGCTGATTTTATTTCTGCTTCTGACACAGATTTTTATCCTGTTCGGAGTGTTTAAGTGGTTTGGAGAATTTCTGCCTCATATATGGGGCGGGACTGTATTGTTTATACTGGGTATGATAATTTATCTTTTGAACAGCAGGCTCAATCCCACAGCAAAGATTACCTGGCTGATCGTGATTATGCTGCTGCCTGTATTCGGCGTGCTGCTGTTTCTCTATACTCAGAGTGATATCGGACACAGGGTTTTGAAAAAGCGGATTGATTATATTATCACGCAGAATAAGGAAAGCATACCCCAGTCAGAGGAAGTTCTGGAACGCCTTGCAAAAGAAAATCCGGGTGTGGCGGCGTTGGCTCATTATGTGCATAGAAGCGGCTGTTTTCCGGTATTTGCCCATACAGATGTGACTTATTTCCCTTTGGGAGAGTCTATGTTTGAAGAAATGCTGAAACAACTGGAAACAGCAAAGTATTTTATCTTTATGGAATACTTTATTGTGGAAGAAGGTCTGATGTGGGGCAGGATACTGGAGATACTTGCCCGTAAAGCGGCGGAAGGTGTGGATGTCCGGATTATGTATGACGGAACCTGTGAGTTTGCCCTGCTGCCCCATGATTATCCCAGGCGTCTGAAAGCGTTGGGAATCCGGTGCAAAGTGTTTGCGCCGGTTTCTCCGTTTGTTTCTACCTGCTATAACTATCGGGACCACAGAAAGATAGCGGTAATTGACGGACATACCGCTTTTAACGGCGGGGTGAATCTTGCGGATGAATACATCAATCAGAAAGTGAAATTCGGGCATTGGAAAGATACTGCGGTGATGTTGAAGGGAGAGGCGGTCAGGAGCTTTATGCTGCTGTTTCTGCAGATGTGGAGAATCAACGAAAGAGAAGATGAGTCGCAGCATTTTCTTTCTTATCCCTCTTTGGCTGTGTCAAATGCAAAGGGCTGTGTGATTCCGTATGGAGACTGTCCGCTGGATGATGATAAGCTGGGAGAACGGGTTTATATGGACATTCTGAACCGGGCTCTGTCTTTTGTACATATTATGACACCCTATCTGATCCTGGACGGTGAGATGGAGACTGCTCTGAAATTTGCAGCAGAGCGTGGTGTGGAGGTGATATTGATTTTGCCGGGGATACCTGATAAGGCCGTGCCCTATGCGCTGGCCAAAACCCATTATGCATCACTGCTGGAATCAGGAGTGGAAATATACGAATATACGCCGGGTTTTGTCCATGCAAAGGTATTTGTCAGTGATTTAGCGGAAGCGGTTGTGGGAACCATCAATCTGGATTACCGCAGCCTGTATCATCATTTTGAATGCGCTACTTATTTATATCATACAGACTGTATTGCAGAGATCGAAGCAGATTTTCAGTCCACACTTGCGGCAAGCAGGCGGGTTACAAGAGAAGCCGTCCGCCGGGAAAAGTGGAGGGTGAAATTAACCGGGTGTCTGATGAAAGCGATCGCACCGCTTATGTAGCATATGTTTATCATGGATGGGATAAAACGGCAGTTCCAAAACCGCCGGGCGGTCTTGTACCGTCCGGCGGTTTCTGATAAAATACAGGTATCAATCATTGTACAACAGGATGATGCGTATGATTACAGTACGAGTGATAAAAGAGACAAAGAAGGTATTGGTACATGGTATTCAGCAGTTTTACATTTCTTTTTTATTTTCTGCCTGTCTTTTTGCTTCTCTATTTTCTGGCTCCCATTACCTGGAAAAACGCGGTGTTGTTTGCTGCCAGTCTGTTTTTTTATTTATATGGAGTCAGAGAGCATCCCGTTTATCTGCTTCTGATGCTGCTGTCCATCCTTGTGAATGGTGTGGCGGCGCGGTGCATGATGCGGTGTAAAGGGGAAAGGGGACGCAGGATATGTCTGGCAGCCGGGATGGTATGGAATCTGGGCTGTCTGTTTGTATTTAAATATCTGGATTTCCTGAGTGACAATCTGAATCTGCTGTTTGACAGGACGGGCGTGGATATGAGACTTCCGGTTCTTCATCTGGTGCTTCCCATTGGAATCAGCTTTTATACCTTTCAGATCAGTTCATATCTGATTGATGTCTATCGGGGGCAGGTGGCGGCAGAGTATTCATTTCTGACGCTGGGGACCTATCTTTGCATGTTTCCCCAGTTGATTGCAGGGCCGATCGTAACTTACAGCCAGATACGGAGTCAGATGTGGGTCAGGGTTATTTCCTATGGAAATGTGGAGGAAGGGCTTCGGGAATTTACCATCGGACTGGCGTTAAAGGTATTGATTGCCAATCGGGTGGGGAACCTGTGGACGCAGGTGAATGCCATCGGCTTTGAAAGCATTTCCTGCCCATTGGCATGGATGGGAATTGCCGCGTTTACCTTTCAGATTTATTTTGATTTTTACGGATATTCGTTGATGGCAAAGGGGCTGGGGCGGATCATGGGCTTTGAGTTTCCGGATAATTTCAAAAATCCATACCTGTCCCGTTCTATGACAGAGTTCTGGCGGCGGTGGCATATGACACTGGGCGGCTGGTTTCGGGAATATGTTTATATCCCATTGGGAGGAAACAGGAAACACCAGATGCGGAATTTGTTTTTGGTATGGATGCTGACCGGACTGTGGCACGGGGCAGACTGGAACTTTGTCCTGTGGGGGCTTTTTCTTTTCATGCTGCTCATGTTGGAGAAATGGGGGCTGAAAAAGGTATTGGATGGACTGCCGCTTTTGGGGCATCTGTATATGCTGTTTGTCATTCCGCTGTCCTGGCTTTTATTTGCTGTGACGGATATGGGACAGCTTGCCGTTTATCTGGGGCGTCTTTTTCCGTTTTTTCAACGGGCAGACAGCTCTGTCACCGTGTTTGCCGGTGACTTTCTGAAATACGGAAGGGTTTATTTCTGGCCGCTTCTGGCATCGCTTCTTTGCTGCACGGGTGTGCCGCGAAAGCTGTATGATGCCAGAAAAGATACGCTGACGGCGACTGCCGGGCTGGTGGTTTTATTCTGGGCCTGTGTGTATTGTATGTATTTGGGGTTGGACGATCCATTTTTATACTATCAGTTCTGAGGGGAAGGGGAGTATGAAGAAACGAAGCAGGGGAAAGTATTCTTATACCGTGTCCCTGGCAGTCAGTCTGGCTGTTGCGGCTATGGTATGGGGGCCGGATTATTATTTAAAGGGAATACAGGGGGCGGTTTCAGATTTTGAGCATTTTATACAGAGTGTATGGGCGGAATCAAAATCTGAAGAGGCAGAAGCGCCGGGGAAGGATGGTATGGCAGGAAAAGAATCCGGCGTTGTTTTAAAAGAGACGGAGCAGTCTGAACATGTGATGCCAAAAGCGGAGAAAGAGGATATGAAAGAATCGGAAGAGGCAGAGCCTGTGGCTGACGCAGAAGAAGAGGAAGAAGAAATTCCGGAAATGTACGAGGCGGATGTTTCTTATTTTGATGATGCCTTGTTTATCGGGGATTCCCGTACTGTGGGGCTTTTGGAATATGGAAACCTGGGCGGCGCAGAAGTGGTGGCCGATTCCGGGATGAATGTTTATAAGATTTTTCAGAAAGAGTTTGTTACGGTATCCGGGGAAAAGAAACGGCTGGAGACGGTTCTGACAGAGCGGCAGTTCGGGAAGATTTACCTGATGCTGGGCATCAATGAACTGGGGTATGATTTTGAGCATACCATATCCAAGTACCAGGATCTGATCGGGAAGATCCGGGAATGGCAGCCGGAGGCATTGATTTTTCTGGAGGCCAATCTGCATATTACAGAACGAAAATCAGCTTCTTCCCCGGTTTATAATAACGATAACATCAACCGGTTTAATGCAGCGGTGGCTGAGATGGCGGATGAGAGGACGATCTTTTATCTGGATGCCAACGAATTGTTTGATGATGAGGGCGGAGGTCTGGGGGAAATCTATACGTCAGACGATACCCATATACTTGCCAGGTATTACCCGGATTGGGCAGCGTGGATTCTGAGACATGCCAGAACCGTTCCCGGAAAAGAAACAAACCAGGAGTCTGAGACGGGGATGGAGCCTGAAGCAGGAGATGCGGCGACGGAGACAGGATCGGAATAAAATAAAAAAGCAATAAAAATACAAGGCAGCGGCGGTGCTGCCAGAGGAGGAAGTATGAAGAAAAGAACAGGGAAGAAAACTGTCCGAAAAGGTGTCTGGGTGGCAGCGCTGCTGCTGGCGGGGATGCTGTCGGCCTGCGGCAGGAAAACAGACGGAGAAAACGGTGACATGGGGATACTGGGAGAACTGGAGGAAGAAGGAGAAGCGCAGGAGAGTACAGGCGGGGAAGCCGGGAGCGGAAGAGCCGGGGGCGGAACAGAAGAAGGGATGGCAGCGGGTGATTTGGGAGAAACAAACGCCTGGAAAGAAAAATATGGGGAAAATTGCATTGCAGAGCAGACCTTTGAAGTGGAAATCAGCGAATATGACGGGACGGTCTGCTTTGTGCCGTATGCGCCTGATAAAGAGAATGCCGATTTCCATATGCAGATTGTGCAAAATGACAGGGTTTTAACCGATATACCGGGATATGTGCCGACTCATCTGGAGGGGCAGACTTTCGGCAGTCTGGATGCGGTGTCATTTTATGACATCAATTATGACGGGAATACGGATATTGTATTGATTGAAACTTATGGCGATACCAGTTTTGCAGCAGTGTACTATGGTTTTGATAACAGCGCGGAAGAAGATTATGAAAAGTCTTTTCTGATGCAGGAGGCGTTATCGGATGCCATCACAGACCGGGTGGGGACTGTTTCGGTGTCAGAGATCCGGGCGCTTTTATCTGACGGGAAAAGGAACGGAGAGTTTGACAGCTATCAGGAGGCATATGCGGCAGTGGGCAGGCTGTGCAAGCTGGAAGGAAGCGCAGAAACAGAATATAATCTGATTTATTTTGATGAGGATGAAATCCCCGAACTGGCAGCGGGAGACAACGGTTTTTATACCAGTCTGTACACATATCATGACGGAACTGTATACACACTGATGGATCGGTGGCCCTATGGCGTGATGGGAAATGCAGGATATGAATACTGCCCCCGTAAAAACAGCATGAGAAATTATAATACGGATTACGCTGGTGCCATTCTGTATATCACATACTGGAAAATGGGACCTGCGTATACGATGGACATGGTAGCAGAGATCAGACAGATGAATTTCGATGATGTCAATGAAAACGGAGTCCCTGATGAGGAGGAGATGGGTTCCCTCGGACTGTACAGCAAAAGTTATCTCAATGGAAGAGAAGCCACCGACGAAGAATGTGCTTCCTATGATGCAGGGGACTATGAATTTCTTACAGTGAGCATGAGTCTGGAGGAACTGAGCGCAAAATAACTTGACAAGGATGCTTTTGGTGGTATGATATATGAGATAAAGCTATAAAAGAATAGGGAGAGCAAAATGATGAAAAAAAGAATGTTAGCTTTGATTTTTGCAGTAACGGTGTCGTTATCTGCAGTGGCGTGCGGCAGCGGTGATGTGAGCACATCCGCACCGGAGAGCAGTACACAGACAGAGGAAGCGGAAGAACCGGCTGAAGCGGCGGTCCCTGAGGAGACAGAAGCAGAAGAGATTGATGCGATGGCGGCAGCCCAGGAAAATGCAGAATCCATTACCAGTATGGATGCCACGATGAGTATGGAGATGGTGATGGAAGCCACCGACAAAGACGGCCAACAGCAGCGGATGGAGTCTTTGATGGTGATGGATATGGTGACCTTCAATGATCCTTTCAAGATGAAAATGGAAATGAGCATTACAGGGCAGGACGGAGAAGAAACACAGGAAACGTCAATGGGCGTGTATGCGGAGACAGCAGACGACGGCACAACCATGATGTATTTGACTGACGGAGAAAGCTGGCAGGGCGGAGCCGCCAATGTAAGAGAGCTGGAACAGTACAATGCGATTACAAATATGGTTGACACCGTTGCCGTCGGCTATGCTTTTACGCTGGAGGGCATGGAGGCTGTGGATGGAGCCAATGCGTATAAGTATGCTCACAAACTGACCGCAGAAGAAACAAAGCAGGTGCTCATGTCCAGCGGTGTACTGGACAATGTTGCTGCGGCAGGTTTGGACGAAAGCGCTATGGAGAGCGCATTGGATAATGTGGAAGGAATAACAGAGTATTTGTGGATTGATGAAGCAAGCCTGTATCCTGTCAAGTATGAAGCGGATATGACACCGGCTATGGAGGCTGTAACGAAGGGGATGGTGGAAAGCGTGAAGGAAGAAATGGGAGAAGAAGCAGGGGCAATGGACCTGAGTTTTCCGATGATAAAAATGAGCATGACATTCTCCAATTTCAACAATGCTACAGATTTTACCATTCCGGAAGAAGCAAAAGCAAACTAAAGAAATAAAAATAAAAAAACAGTCTGTCCTGGGCCTGTATGGCCTTGGACAGGCTGTTTTTGGATGCGCAGGTATACAGGCAGAGCAGCTAACCGGCAAATTATAACAGGATAACGGGTCAATTATGACAGCAGGCCTGTGGGAAAAACGGGATATGCTATAATACAGTCTGAAAATACAGAGCGCCAAAGGGAAAAGCGCATCGTCTGGTGCGCAGAAGGAGGCAAAGTGGAGACTGGATTGTTGGAGGCAAAGCTGAGGGAACTGATGAAAGTGCGTACAGGTATTGACTTTACCGATGAAGCTGTGCGGAAGGAAAAGCTGTGCGGCGTCAAAATAGGGCTTCCGGCCAGGGAACTGCTGCTTCTGTACTATGATATTGCCGGGGAATTGGGAGTCAGGCTCCCGCCGGAGCTGGTATGGGAGGGAAAATTTTCCTGTTATGAGGATATTGCCGCGGCGATCGCCGCATTGTAAAACAGACGGACCAGGATCAGAAGGAAGGACAGAGAGAGGACGGCAGGACAAAGGCTGCTGTCCTTTTTTATGACATTGAAGGACAAAAGGATACATAATAAACATGGAAAAAACACATCTTAAATGGCTGATTGAAAGGCTGCATCCCCATAGGGTGAGTCTGTTTGTGATCTTATTTTCCTTTCCGGTTATGATGGGATACAGTTTTTTTTATCCGATTCTGGTAAGGAATATTACGGATCGGGGAATGGTGCAGAGGGATTTGTCGCAGATTGTCTTGTATGCGCTGCTTCTTTTTGGGCTGCTTGCCGGGGAACAACTGACCAGCCTGTGGCAGACAAAACTGTTTATCGGACTGCAGAGCCGATTTCAACTGGAGCTGTTCTGTGAAATACAGCAAAAGCTCCTGAAACTGAAGCTCAGTTATTATGACAGAAGAAACAGCGGCGGAGTGGTTGAGCAGTTGAATACAGATGTGGAAACGGTCAGCCTGCTGATCGACAGCGGTATGAAAAATCTGTTTAATTATATGCTGCGTATGGTAAGCGGGGTCGGGGGCCTTTTGCTGATTGAGCCGGTTCTGGCGGGGCTTTTGCTGCTGTATATCCCCCTGAAATATCTGTTGGTGACAGTGACCTCAGTCCGGAAGAAGAAGCTGATGGAAGCATATATTGCGGATAAGCAGAGTCTTTTTTCCTGGCTGAGCGATATCCTGGGCGGTATTCGTGAGGTAAAGCTGTGGGAACTGTACGGAACATGCGGAAAGGGGTTTTACGAGCGTCAGAAGCGGGTGACGGCGGAAAACCGGCGCAATATTATGCTGGATTCCTGTAATGCGGCAGGAGATATGATACTGAACGGGATGCTGACGGCATCCATATATGGGATCGGAGGATGGCTGATCTTAAGGGAGAGACTGTCCATCGGGAGTCTGATTGCATTTCTGACTTACAGCGGATATGTGACGGGGCCGATTTCCCTGATTCTGGATGTGAAATATCTGTTTGCCAAAATCGGCCCTTCTGCAGGTCGGCTCTATGATTTTTTCCGGCTGGAAGAGGAAACATCAGGGGCGCTTGCAATAGAGGCGGATGATTTTAAAAGTCTGATACTGCGGGATGTTTCCTTTGCTTATCAGGGTACAGAGGTACTGCAGCATTTTGATCTGGAAATCTATCGGGGAGAGAAGATTGCAATGATCGGGGAAAACGGCAGCGGGAAAACTACCCTGATCAAGATTTTACTGCGTCTGGAGGAGGACTGGGAGGGGACGATCCGTATGAACGGGACAGACATACGGATGTATGAGCTGAATGCGTACCGCCGTCTGTTCGGCGTGGTGAATCAGGATGTCTATCTGTTCCGGCTCCCGGTGAGGCAGAACATCGATCTGTGGGGAACGCATACCAGGGAAGCGGTGGAGGAAGCCTGCAAAACGGCAAATATAGAAGGCATTTTGGAGGAAGATGCCGCGGAAACGGCAGAAAGGGGCGGGAGCACACTGTCCGGCGGTGAAAAGCAGAAGATCGCTGTGGCCAGAATGCTGTTGAAGGATGCGCCCATCGTTATACTGGATGAGGCGACTTCTCAGATCGACAGAAAAACCAACGAGAAATGGATGAAGGAACTGCTGGAGGAATTTGCCGGCAAAACGGTGCTGTGGATTACACACAATCATGCACAGCTTGAAGTCTTTGACCGGATCTGTGAGATCAGACGCTGCCGGGATTGACCCGGATTTGACGGGTGTGGCAGAGGCCATCAGACCAGGCGGGAATTTATCAGGTGAAATATATAAAAA
>VSOB01000061.1 GCA_009774625.1 Lachnospiraceae bacterium | reverse complement strand
CCTTTGCCACTGCTGCCGCATAATAACCTGGACAAACCCATGCACCTGTTCGCTGCTTGGGCTTTTATGCCCATACCGCCCGACAGCAAGACGGCGCTATGCCCCTGGCGATGGGCATAGCGCCGTCTTATAGCAGGGCCAAAAGAGCCTGGCCGCACAGATTCATTTTTTGACGTCTTTCTTTTAAAATCAAAACGGACGGGAAAGTGCAGGAAAATTATTTGTAATATGTTCTGTCAAAAAAGTCATTTACGACCCGTTCGATGGATTTTTGCAGCAATTCCTCCAGGAGCCGGCCCGCCTGATCCTTGTCCGAAAGCCGGGCACTCTTACATTGACAGGGCCGGTTTGCCCAGGCGCTGCCGTTTCTTTTAAAATGGCCTCTATGGGCACGACTTCCAATCCCTCGACTTTCTCATTGTCACAGCAGGCTTTTTGATATACCATCGCATTGTCCAGATACAGGCCGCTTCGATATTTCCAAAAATTCAAGTCAACACCCATCTCTTATCTCACGCTCCATTCCGTCTTCTCTTTCTCTCATCCGCCCAGTGTCACATCCTGTCTGCCGTACCAGTCCAGCGCTTTCTGAAAGTCCTCCGGCGCAAAATCCGGCCACAGCTTATCCTCCACATAAAAATCCGCATATACCGACTGAATCGGCAGAAAGCCGGAAAGACGCCGCATTCCGCCCCAACGGATAATCATATCCATACGGGAAATATCCTGGGAATAGGGCCGCCCGTCCGTTCTGATATGGGACAGATCCCACTGCCATCCGTAATTTACCAGCAGATTCACCCGGATCCCGCCGCCATTTATATGGGTCCGTTTTCTGTAAGGCAGCAGTTCCGGCGGAAAACATTTGGAAGTATCATCTCCCATCACCAGCAAATCTACCCCCTCTCCCGCCATCAGCTCCGCCGCTTCCACACAGGCTTTCTGAAACGCCCGAAACTGCACTGCCGGCCGTTTGCAGTTATCCACCGTAAATCCATAGAAAGTGATTTCCTCTATGCCTGCTTCCTTTGCCAGCCGCAAAAGCGCCATCCCAGGCTCCAGGCCATAGGCATAGCCGTCCTCTTTGCCCATGCCATGTGCCTTTGCCCAGCGGCGGTTGCCGTCCGGAATGATTCCGATGTGATTTGCTTTCTTTTTTCCCATATCTGCTACCTGCTCTTCCTTTCTGTTATTCTGCCTAAAAGGATTGCCATTCTTTCCGCAGTTCATTCCCGGCCAATTTTATGGGCCTGATTATAACAGCTCCTTCAGCCACACTGTCATTTCCCCCACACCCCGATTGTTCCAGTAGGCATAGGGAATGGCCTGCAGCGTCACATCCGTCAGGCGTACGGCATGTGTACCATAAAGCTCATCCGTGCCCCACTCACTGTCTTTCATGCGTTTTCCCTGAAATTTCAGTACCGTGCAGCCGCCGAACAGCCCGGATGTCTCCTCCCGGATCTCTGCTTTGGCATTCACATACAGCGCCGAAAGATTCTTTCCGTTGTCAATCTCTTCCAAACAGTATACCAGAGGTCCTTTCCTGAGCGCAACCCTGCCGCAGTCCGCATGCACCCTGGGATTGGCCCGTATCAGCTCTGCCGGCGCCTCAAACACTGCTTTCACCTGGCTGTCAGAGGACAGAGACAGATACGCATATCCCCTGTCGGTCTGCACCGTCTCCTCTACTCCGTTTACCGTGATGCGGTAGGCCCTGCTGTAGTCCGGCACCCGCAGTGCCAGCCGGATCCCCTCATCAGGTACGCCCGATACAGACAGTCCATACTCGTTTTCAAACGGGAACCGGGTCCGCATCTGTACCTGAACGGCCCGGCCGGAAAATGTCGTCTCCATACTGCCGGATACAAACAGATTCACATACAGCGTATCCTCACTTTTCGCATAGATATACTGCCCCAGAGATGCCAGTGTCCTGGCAATATTGGGCGGGCAGCAGGCAACCCCATACCATTTCTGACGGATGGGCTTCACGTGTTCTCTTGAAGTACGTTCCAGACAGTTGTCCGGCCATACTTCCAGCGGATTGACATAGAAAAACGAACGCCCGTCCAGTGCGATTCCGGCAAGCACCGTATTGTACAGGGCGCGCTCCACCACATCCACATAGGAAGCATCTCTGGTGAGCCCGGCCATCCGCATACCGAACATAGCCAGCCCGATGGAAGCACAGGACTCGGAATAATTGCAGTCATTGGGCAGATCATAATCTGCGGTAAACCGTTCCAGCAGACCGGAGGAACCGATGCTGCCGGTCAGATACATCCGCTTTGTCACAATATTGTTCCAAAGGGTTTTACATGCCTGCAGCAGTCCTTCATCTCCATACTCCCCCGCCAGATCCGCCATAGCGGAATACATATATACCGCTCTTACCGCATGGCCCTCCGCCGTGGTCTGCTCTCTGACAGGCAGATGAGACTGGGAATAGGCCGGTGTATAACCTGCAAACTCCGGAAAGATCCGTTTATAGTCCGGTCTTTTCATTTCTGCCATAAAATAATTTTCACCCACGCCCCTGGCGTCAATAAAATACCTGGCCTGTTCCAGATACCGCCGCTCACCCGTCACCCGGTACAGCTTCACCAGACCGATTTCCACCTCCTGATGTCCCGGATAGCCATGTATCTGTCCCTCTGCCGCTCCGAATGTCTCACAGATCAGGTCCGCCAGACGCAGCACCACATCCAGAAACTTCCGTTTGCCCGTTCCCTGATAATACGCCACCGCTGCTTCCATCATATGCCCCGCCGTATACAATTCATGTCCTTCACAGAGATTTTTCCACCGCTGCTCCGGGTCTTTGATGATAAAATAGGTGTCCAGATACCCGTCCTCCTGCTGGGCCTGGGCGATCAGGCCGATCACCCTATCCGCAGTCTCCTCCAACGCCGGATCAGGATAAGCCGCCAGCGAAAACCCTACCGCCTCCAGCCATTTGGCAATGTCTGTATCCTGAAATACCGCGCCGTAAAATTCACCTTTTTTTCTCCCTGCTGCGATCTCAAAATTAGCCAGGCAATGACTTGGCTCCGCATCCTCGATCCGATCATTCATAGCATCCCATTGATACGGAATAATCACCTTTCTCACCAGATCCACATGTCTGGACCAGAATGGGTCCTCAATTTTTATCTTTTTCAAATCAATTGTTTCCAGCATGTTTCCTCTCCTTTTTTATCCTTTTTTCATCTGGCAGACAGTGCTGCTGCCGCATACCGCACTCCTGCTTTATCAGATATTGTCCGGCAGATACCTCTGTTTATGCTTTTACAGCCCCATTGGTCAGGCCGCTGACAATATACCGCTGCATGAAAATGAAAATCAGCACCACCGGCATAATCGCCACAATACCAAAGGCCATCGTGGAGTTCCAGAGCGTCTGATACTGCTGCACATAATTATAGATGCTGGAGGTAATGGGACGCATGGTGGGATCGGTAATAAAGGTAATGCCGTAAATCAGATCACCCCATGCATACACAAAGGAAAAGACTGCCGCCACGATGATTCCCGGCCTGGCGATCGGCAGCATCACTTTTACAAAGGACTGGAGATGGCTGCATCCGTCGATTTTGGCAGCTTCATCCAGCTCTTTGGGGATGGAGATAAAATAAGTCCGCAGAATGATGATGCTGAAAGGAATCCCCAGTGTGGCGTCTGCAAGAATGGGCGCCATATAAGTATTGAGCAGATGCAGCCTGGAAAACATAATATACAGGCTTGTCAGCACCAGTGTGGAAGGCAGCATCTGGGTAATCAGGAAAAACAGGATCAGCGGCTTTTTGACTTTAAACCGGAACCGGGCCAGACCATAGGAAGCCGGTATGGACAGTATGGTGGAAATTGCCGTGGCGCCCAGTGCGATCACCAGACTGTTTTTAAACCCCCTCAAAGTATCTCCCGAAGCGCTGAGCTGTTCCTGAAAAGGCTGCAGTGTCAGATCTCTGGGCCAGAGCGGCGTGGGAATCTCAAAGATCTCTGTCTGGGTTTTCAGTGCTGTCACGATCATCCAGTAAAGGGGAAACATAAAAATCATAAAGATCAGCAGACCCACGAAAAACAGCGCAACACTGTTCTTTTTACTCTTCATCACATAACCTCCTCTTCGTCATTGATCAGCTTGATATAGAAGCAGCCTACCACCAGCAGGATCAGGAATAAAATATTGGCTGCGGCTGCTCCCTTGCTGAACTGAAATTCCTCAAAGGACAACCGGTAGGCATAGGTGGAAACCAGCTCTGTGGCATTGACCGGTCCTCCCTTTGTCATCACCCATACCAGATCAAATACCTTAAAAGTATAGACAAATCCCAGCGTCAGCACTGACATAATGGCAGGCTTTATCATGGGAATGGTAATCTGAAACAGCTTCTGGAACCAGTTGGCGCCGTCCAGGCTGCAGCTTTCATAAATTTCTTCCGGAATCGTTGTCAGGCCCGTAGTCAACAGCATCATATTGAAAGGGATTCCGATCCAGATATTCGCCACGATACTGGCCACCATAGCCGGCCCTGGTTCCAGCAGCCAGTTCACATTCTGGTCGATCAGATGCAGTTGGCTTAAAAACTGATTGACAATACCGCCGGTACTGGCAAACATAAATTTAAACAACAGTCCCGCTACCGTAACCGGCAGCAGCCAGGAAATCATAGCAGCGCCCCGGAAAAACGAAGCGCCCCGGAATTTCTTGTTAAATAAAAGCGCCAGTGCAAATCCGATAATAAACTGAAAAAAGATTGAACCGATCGTAAAGATCAGCGTATTGACAATGGATTTACTCAAAATTGAATTTTGACCGGTAAACAACTCAATATAATTCTGCAGCCCGACAAACTGCTGCTGATCCGGCTTGGAAAATGTATACACATCCACGTTTTTAAACGCAAGCAGTATATTCTGAATCATGGGATAGCCGATAAAGATCAGCATATAGATCACCGCCGGCAGTGCAAAAGCAATGCCCAGAAAGGTACCGCTTTTTCTTTTGCTGGTTTTTTTCATACTCTGCTCCTTTTCTGAAAAAAAGAATCGAATTTTCTATAGAAAGAATGCCTCAAAACAGTGTCTGAGGCATTCTCTGTAAGTGTTATTGGATCGCATCCACTGCTGCCTGCGTGTCTTTAGCCGCCTGTTCCGGCGTCTTGGCCGAGGTCATAATCTCCTGGAAGCCTGTCTGGATAGCAGATGAGTAGGTAGGCCATGCCGGTGAAGGCCCTCTCGGAATGGAAGTTTCAAGCTGCTGAATAAATGCCGCCTGAATCGGGTCATCCGTCCAGTAAGCATCCTGCGCCGCCTCTGTCTTGGGCGGGAAGGAGCCATACTGCTTCATTGCCGCAACCATAACTTCCGTCTGGTCATAATACTGCAGAAAGGCTTTGGCGCCGGACATATCATCCTTTTTCACTACGCCCATGTTCTCGCCGCCCAGAATAGAGGTGGCCTGTCCGGAGTTTGCATCCCGTTTGGGCAGTACGGTTACACCATAGTTCAGATCCGGCGCATCCGCTTCAATGCTGGGAATCTGCCACGGACCGTTCTGCTGCATTGCCAGATTGCCTGCCTTGAAATTATTGTTTACATCAGACTGGGTCCAGTTCACCACATCTTTAGCCCAGGAACCTTCTTCAATCATGTCCTGCATTAGTTGATAGGCATCCACACCCGGCTCGATGTCCGTATAGGAACCGCCTGCCGTATACAGCCACTGCAGACACTGGAACGTACCTTCGTCCGTATTGGTCCCTGCGTTTCCAAAGCCGTATACGCCGTCTTTTGTAAGTGCCTTAGCCATCTCCCGGAACTCGTCCCAGGTCGTATTTTCATCCGGATAGTCCAGACCTGCCGCATCGAACATATCTTTGTTATAGTACAGCGCGGTACAGTTGGTGGCAAACGGAATACCGTAATGCTTGCCGTCCATCATCGTGGATTCCAGAGGACCGGCAATATACTCGTCCCAGTTGATCTCCACATCGGAAATATCTCCGAACAGATCCATCGAAATAAAGGAAGCCATGCCGCACCCGTCCATAATCACGATATCCGGCAGTTCCCCTGACGCCACACCCAGTGTAAGCTGTTTCTCATAATCCGCAAACGGCACATACACATGACTTGCCGTAAACGTATCCTGCGACGCATTGAAGCCGTCCACCAAAGACTGCATCATCGCTTTCTGTGCATCCGTTTCGAAATAATCCCAGATCACAACTTCCGTTTTGGCGCCGACAGCATCTCCGCTCCCTCCGCCGTTTCCTTCGGCTGTCTGCGCCGGTGCGTCGCTTCCCGCACTCCCTGCACTCTGTCCGCAGCCTGTCAGAGCCAGTGCACTTGCCATGACCGCTGCCAGACATGCCGCTATCATTTTCTTTTTCTTCATGCAAAATACCTCCTTTATCTCATGAGTCAGGCATCACCTGATTTAGTATGCTCTCATTATAAAGGAGGTATGAAACCCTGATAAATTCTAAAATTTTAAGAAAGGTGGAGATATTTGTTATCCGTCTTTCAGCAGTCCCGCGGCCACCTCTTCCGCCGTCTTTCCTTCCGCCTGCATCTGATAAATGCCCAAAGGCAGCTTATCCCGCAGTGTATTCCAATGTGCATTTTCTGTTCTTACCACAGCGGTTTCCATCTGCCTGTAAAACACCGCCGCCCGTGCATCCTCATAGTTTCCCAGTCTCCTCTTGGTCGGCAGGACACCTGTTTTTCTACAGAATGCATCCATCACCTCATCCTCCGCACAGTAACGCAGGAACGCTCTGGCGCCCTCGATGTTTTTGCCCCGCAGAATGCCAATGTTTTCTCCGCCCACCACAGCCTGCTGCCGCTTGTCGGCAGGCAGAGGGACGATGCCGTAGTCGATCCCTGCCTCCTCCAGCATGGGCAGGATCCAGGGACCGTTTTCCATCATGGCCGTCTCGCCCGCCACAAACTTTCTTGCCACGTCATTCTGTGAATAATTGATACAGTCCGCATCCATTCCGCCGGAGGCAATCAGGCCATACAAATACTCATAGGCCCTTGCGGTTTCCGCCCCGCCGATCTTTTGTATGTCCTCTCCGGCAGAAAGAATCCAGGGCAGTATCTGAAAAGCGCCCTGTTCCCCCGCAATGGCAGACATCAGAAAACCGTACCGCCCGTCTATGCTCAGCCGTTCCACCGCCTCTGCAAATGTCTCCCAGTCATCCGGAGGCTCCACGCCTGCCTCTTCCAGCAGATCCCTGCGGTAAATCAGAGCGGTATTGTTGCAGTTCATCGGCAGGCCATACAGCTTGCCTTTATCATATACCGTATCCAGCAGTACCGGATAGTACAGCTCTTTCAGCTCCAGCTCTTCCTCCATATCCGAAATATCTGCCAACAGGCCTGTGGTAATATAATAGGGCATATCCGGATTGTCCATCATCACCAGGTCCGGCAGGGCATTTTCCGTATAACCGATGGAGAGCCGTTTGGAAAACTCTGTCATCGGCACATATTCCCATGTGATCCTGTAATCCGCAGAAGCCTCATTGAATCCGTTTGTCAACTCGTCCATTGCCTGCCGCTGGGCGTCCGTTTCATAATAGCACCATACCACAAGCTGTTCTTTTTGTGCTCCCTTTGCTTCCTCCTGTGAGTTTTTTCCGCAGGCTGTCAGTATCCACACTGCCGCAACTAAAAAGATCCATATTGTTCTGCCATACAGTTGATTTTGTTTCATATGTTTTATGCGCTCCTTCAGCCTGCAGCTACGCATCGTCCCGGCGCACAGCGGCAAACGCCGCCTACATCTGCCTGAACTCCCGTGGGGAAATTCCCATTTTCTCCTTAAATACCCGGTTAAAATATTTGGAATCCGGATAGCCCACTTCCTGGGCGATCTCATAGATCTTTTTGTCCGTACCCTTTAAAAGCCGTCTGGCATGGCTGATTCGAAAATCCCGGAGAAATACGGTGAAGTTCATGCCCACTTCCCGGTTAAACAATGTACTCAAATATTCCGGTGTAATATCCAGCCTGTCCGCAATCTCCTCCAGAGAGATATTTTCCGCATAATGTATCCGGATATAGGAAATGGCTTTTTTGATGGCATAATTGGAGATTCCTTCCTTATGTCCCGCCGCATTTTCCAGCTCATGCAGCAGCTCATCCAGTATCCGGTTCATTTCTTCTCTGGTATACACTGTCCGTATCCTTTCCGCATACCGGAACGGTTCCAGCTTTTCAAACATATGCTTTTCCGCATCTTCCAGCCAGCTCAGAATCCGGTGCACCAGCCTGCCATACCCTTCTTTCACCTGACGGGGCCAGAAAGGCCTTCCTTCCATATAGGACCGGAACGCGACAAACTGTTTCCTGATCTGTTCCCCGTCCTCCCGGTAAACAGCGGCCTGCAGCTTTCCTTCCAGCTCTTTGGGATAGACAAGGGCTTCTCCCTGAAATGCCTGCATATCCTCCGGCGTCACGATCTGTCCGGCCTCCCGGCCATACAGATACAGCGTGCGAAGCAGTGTCATAGTTTCCTGCATCCGCATCAGACTCTCCACCGGCGCCTTTGCCCACACCCATTTATGCCCGCTGCACTGCAGATGCCATGCCAGCTCATGCAGCAGCGGTCCGGCCGCTTCTTCCGGCAGGATACAAACCAACTCTCTCGTTTCCTCAAATATACAACAGTGCAGATCGGAAAAGTTCTGTTTGATATCGCTTCCCTGTATCCGTTCCAGCCATTCCCTGCGCTCCGCCGGCAGTGTGTCCCATCCATAACCGGCCAGCAGACAGTACCGGCTGTCCTTTTTCATATGCAGTTCCGCCAGATCCGCCTCCTGTTCCTTAGCCTGCATGACAGCGCCGCTGGTCCAGTTCCACAAAATCCGCCAAGTGGCCCCGCTCCGGCGCCTTCCCTCCTGCTCCCGCTTCTCTTCGATGGTCTTTAACAGCCCCAGAATATCCTCCGGCGCCAGAGGCTTTAAGAGGTAATCGTCCACTCCGTAGCCGATGGCCTTTTTGGCATAGGAAAATTCCGAATATCCGCTGAGGATCACACAATGCACATCCAGATTCCGTTCCTTCATGGCCTGCAGCATTTCCAGCCCGTCCATCTCCGGCATCCGCACATCTGTAATCACCAGATCCGGATTGGTATGCAGGATCAGCTCCAGTCCTTCCCGTCCGTTCCTGGCCTCTCCCACGATCTCATTGTCTGTGGCTTTGGCAATCAGTCCGGCCAGCCCTCTTCTGATCTTGATTTCATCCTCCACAATCAGTATCCGCATCTTCCGCCCTCCAATCCGCAGGGAGTCTGAGCATAACGACCGTCCCCATATTTTCCATACCGGTCACCTTCCATGCCGCCTTCTCTCCGTAATACATATGCATCCTGGCAAAAGCATTGTGCAGGCCGATGCCGCCGCCTTCCTGCCCCACTGCCCATGCCCTGTCATTGAATCTCTGAGCCATCTCTCTTGGCATGCCTGCTCCGTTGTCCTCTATCACAATATGCAGAAACGTCCCATCCTGGGACAGGGCAAAGGACACCTGCAGCATACCGCCGCCCTCCAGCTCTTTTAATCCGTGGATAATTGCATTTTCCACAAAAGGCTGCAGCAGCAGCTTATGCAGCATACAGTCTCTGGCCGCCTCTTCCAACGTGATCGTATATTCAAACACATTGTCAAACCGCATCTTCTGCAGGCCGATATACTTTTCCAGCCAGTCCGCCGCCTCTTCCGCCCGCACCATGCCGTTGCTTCTGCCGATGCTGTACCGCAGGATAATTCCCAGATCCCGCAGCATCTTACTGATCTCATACTCTCCTTTTTCAATGGCCATCCAATTGATGGAATCCAGTGTATTGTACAGGAAATGAGGATTGATCTGCGCTTCCAATGCCTGGATTTCCGCATTTTTCTGCTGTGCCACCGCCGCCTTCACTTCCTCGATCAGCGCATTGACCCGATCTGTCATCTGATTAAAATTATCTGCAATCAGGCCAAATTCATCGTGGGAGCGGATCGGCAGCACCACTTCCAGATTTCCTTCCTGTATTTCCTGCATCCCTTCCACTACCTCATTCACCGAATGATTGATCTGTTTGGCAAAATACAGGATAAAAACTGTGGCAATGCCCACCGCAAGGCCGCCTACCAGCAGAAAAATCATCTGTACCCGATGCACATCCTGCAGCATGGCTTCCCTGTCATATACATTATAAAAGGTCCATCCTGTCTGTTCGTCCTCATAGGCATTGACTTCCGTCAGGCGATGCTCCAAAAGCCCCGTTTCCCTGACGAAATCAGAGATACTTTCTTCCGGCCCGATCCGCCTGCCCGCATATTGTTCATCCGGATAGCTGATCACAGTCCCGTCTGCTGCCACAATAAAATTAAACCCTGACTCATCCATCTCCCCCGCCGGATTACAGATTTCATTCATCCCTTCCTGAGTGATGCTGATAATCATCGTGGCAATGCTTCCTCTGTCCAAATTCTGTAAATCGAACATGCGTTTGGAAATATGCAGATAATGAGAATATGAATCTTCCTCCAGAAAAGTAACCGTAGGCGTCAGTATCATACCCGCTTCCCCTTCCGCATCCCGATAGGGCGGTATCATCCTCAAATCACCGTAATTACGCCACAGATTGTCAATGGCCGAATCTGTCAGGGCATCATACACCACACTTGTCCCATTGGCGCATATCACACTGATGCATCTGATATCCCCTTCCGCATCATTGTACTGTTTCAGCCGCTTATTGATCTGATAATAGGCCACGGCGCTTTCCTTACCTGTACCGGAAAGCGCCTTAACTGCATCGATTATCTGTTCGTCCTGACTCATCTGATACAGCAGATTGGTATAAATCTCCAGGTTGCTGTTCGCCCGCTGGGCTATCTGCGTCAGATTCTCCGTCATCATCTGATTGACCTTTTCCGTCAGCGCATTTTCATTCACCTTTGTGGAAATGCCCCACAGCATGAGGATCGGCAGCAGAGAACTGAACCCGAATATTATCAGGAGCTTCGTTTTCAGCCGGCTGTCCGTATAAAAAGCAATGGCCCGCAGCAAAAGTGTTTTCACCGGATCTTCCTCAGAAACATATCATTCACCGGTGTGGCAATGCCGTGTTTCCTGCCCAGATCACAGATCGTACCCGCAAAAAGAGCGATCTCCGTTGCCCTGCCTGCCTTAACATCCTGACGCATGGAAGGCTCCCCGTCCGGATTCAGCGAATCAATCACATCCAGCCACTGTTGTCTGTCTGCTTCTGACAGAGCCACGCCTTCCCGATTCGCTATTGCGATCACTTCCTGCATGGCATCCTTCATCAGTTCCCGCAGCTCTCCTTCCTGCTGTACGCTCCGATAGGTCCCGCCGCAGAGCGCCACCGTCTGATTGACCCCCACATTACAGAGCAGCTTGCTCCACATGGCATGGCGGATATCCTCCGGACAGACATAGGCAAATCCTGTTTGTTCAAAAAAAGCTCTGACCCGTTCCAGGTTTTCCGCCCGTCCTCCCTGCAGGATACCGATGGCCAGTTCTCCCCTGTTGCTGCAGAGGGCAGTGTTTCCTTCTTTCAGAGCATCCATTTTCTGCGCTATACAGTGCACTACCTTTTCCCGGCCGAACCGTCTGCCCAGATCTTCCTCGCTTTGTATCCCGTTCAGTACGGAAAGCAGGATCGTATGTTCCTCCACCAGATGAGCCGTCTCCTCCATCGCCTCTTCCAATGCGCCATATTTTACCGCATAGAGCAAAAGCTGTGACGGCCGGCTCTCCTGTGCGGCATCCGCATAGCCAAACGTACAGACCTGTCCGTTAAAAGTCAGCGTACTTTCCCGATACCGTCTGATTCTGTCTGCGTCCGCCAGAACGCGCACCCGCTCTTTTCCCAGTTTCCGGGTAAAAAAATCCGCATACATAACGCCCAGGGCGCCCAGCCCCACAATGTCGATTGATTGAATTTCCACCTTCAGCCTCCTGTTTCTCCTATTGTCTTATCATCTGAACTCTATGGTTTGCTGCCCGTTCATCATTGCCCATCCTTTGTCATGGCTCCTTTGTCAGCATAGCCGCCTGTACCTGATAGGAAACGCTTTCACCGGGAGCCAGTACGGTCAGTTCCCCGGCCTGGCGCACCCGGTCCCGTCCGTCCGGCGTACAGTTGCCCGGCTCCAGTCCCAGCACATAGTCCCGCTGTCCCATCATCTTCCACTCTGTAAAATACTTCAGGCGTTCAGCGTCAAAGGTGATCTCCAGCCCCTGGCCGATCCGGGGATTGAATATCGCGGCACTGCCCTGGCCTTCAAAGCTGTGATAATAGCACTGTTCCTCAAAGACCGGCTGGGGAGGCAGCATTTTATGCCAGGTATCAATCCCCTCTGCCGCACGCGCATTGCGGGGCTTTACAGTTACAGACGGGATTTTCACCACCGCCTTTTCACTCAGAAGCGGATACCCCATATTCAGATGGTACAGAATCATCACCGGACTTTCGGTATCTCCCCGGTTTGTAATCGTATCGCTGACCGTGATTTTATTTTCCTCCAGGGGGCAGGTTATGGTTCTGTTCATCACAAGTTTATGAGAAAAAATCCGCTCATCGCATACCGTCGCATCGATGCGTATCTCCTTCTCATCCACCTCCCACCGAACCTGCTCCGCCGGAATATGGGAAACCGTACCGTGAAGCGGCAGTGCCTCCCCTGCATCCTCACAGGGCGATCCCACTGCCGTCAGACCGCAGGTGGTCAGAAAGCCGCAGGTAAAGGACTTTAAAAACCCGTCTCCCCGATCGTCATACCAGGACGGCGCCACATAGCCGCAGGGCGCAAAATATCCCATATTGATCCCCCGAAAGCTCAGTCTGGAAATGTCCGCACACCGGTCCACCGATACGGTAAACTCCAGCCCCTTTCCGTTTCTGACCAGCAAAAGACGCATCCCGTCTCCTTTTCCTCCCACAAGCCGATGTTCTTCCACCCCGTAAACCTGACTGTCATGACCGATATATGGATTCATACCTTCTCCTTTCCTGCAGGTGCCCTGCAGCACCGCATCCTTTTTCTGTTATTCTCTCACATTCAGACAGACCGGGTCAAGACGGGCCGGGATTTCTTATGAAAATATTTGGTATATGGCACAATCGCCCCGGCAGCAAATCACAGTATACAAGTGCCTGTAACCCCAGGGTTTGTCAGCGCTGCCTTCCGTATAAAAAGAATTGCGCAGGCTGTGGAGCGCCAGAATGATAAAACCATCCCTGCCCTGTAGCACGATCACTCTGCAGGCTGCCATATTCTTTGCCAGCCTTTGCTCAGGACAGGGATGGTTTCCCTCTGTTTTGTACTATTTATCTCTTTTATTTATACTTCGTTATGGTCGGTTGTCAGTTTCCGGAATACTCTGTCAGTACCCCCTGTTCCAGTCCCATACCCAAAAACCAGAGACCGGTATAAGAGCGGTACATTCTGTCCTCGGTAAGCGCCAGCATCTGCGGCTCCTGGCCCTGCAGTGCAACCGCTGCCACCGCATTGGACTCTCCGATATTGTTAATCCCATAAAGCATCCAGTCCTCACCGTTTGCCAGCTCCAGTCCAAAATTGCCGTCCAGCCGGTACAGACTCAATAAAATCTGACCGTCTGCCGCTGCCAGTTCTCCCACCAGAGTTCCGTCCTGTGCAACAATCGGTCCGCTTCCCACAGCCGATACCTGTGCGCCGTTGTTCAGTGTTCCGTTTACTGTAAGCTCCAGATTCATAAGACCACCGTTCTCACCGGTCCCGTTCCAGGCGTACAGTATCAGGGCGGCAGTCTCCGGCTGCTGCGCAGCTTTCACTGTCACAGGACTCCCAGACAAAACACCCGCTGACAGACAAACTGCCATCATCACTGTCAGTATCCTTCTGACACAATGGTTTCCGATTTTTTTCCGTTCTGTTCTTATATACATAGGATTCTCCTTTCTTCTGATGCCGTACCT
Organism: Lachnospiraceae bacterium; assembly: GCA_009774625.1. Taxonomy (GTDB): domain Bacteria; phylum Bacillota; class Clostridia; order Lachnospirales; family Lachnospiraceae; genus VSOB01. The sequence continues at coordinate 3,593 of VSOB01000061.1, read as the reverse complement.
TATTCTGCATATTCCTGTGTCACAGCCACTGCCATATTGTTTTCTATGCCGGTGATCCATCCGCGAAATTCATGCCTGCCCCATCCGAATTTATCCCGGTTATAAACACCGTTGATAAAACCGACGCCATCCGTGGTCAGATATTCTCCATAATATCCCTCCGACAGGTATCTTACTGCCGCATCTCTTGTCATGGCAAAACGCATATTGTTCCGATATAAGATCAGTCCCGAATAATCCTTACCGCTGTCCAGTTCTTCATCATAGTCATAGCCATATACATTATAATAACCGGCCCGATACGGAGCGATGGTAATCCCTTCTCCCCGGTTCAGTGAATCGTTGGTCTTATCAATTCTGTATTTTTCTCCGTCAGGGTTACTCAGGTAGATACTGCCTGGCTCCAGATCATACACCCGGTAGGAAATCCCGTGCAGCACAATGGTATCCCCCTTTTTTAATGCATCTGCCTGTTCTGTTTTGATGTAATTTGCATAGTATATGTCTGCCGTAAATGTAATATAGTCCCCATAAGCCGTCATTCCAGTAATTCCGCTGAAATGCAGCACCATATCCTCTTCTGCCGGAAGCGGCTCCGCCACGGGGGATTCTTTTGCATATACTTTTGCAGGCACCATCAATATGGCAAAAGCAAACATCATCATACAAAACGCCAATCGTCCATAGCTTCTTTTTTTCTCAGATTTCATATTTTATATCCTTTCCCGCTGTCTCCTTACAGCGCTTCCTCATCTTCTGCAACCGCATCCTGCATATATGATGCAAATGCATCCGCATCCAGCGTTATCCGCAGTACGGTCCTGCGGGAACGTCTGCTGTCTTCCTCTCCGTTTTCATCATAAACCGGGAAGTCACTGCCATATCCCTCTGCTTCCAGATACTGCCACATCTCCTGACAATTCTGTTCACACCAGGTTTCCATCAGTTCCGCAGCCAGTTGAGAGGCGGCCATATTATAGTCATAATCACCTTCCGAATCCGAATGGGTTTCCAGATATACTGTATCGATCCATTCGCCATAGCCTCCGATCACTTCCTGTTCGTACATCGGCAGAATATTTCCCAGAATCCCTTTCCCTTCTGCTGTCAGAGTGCCATCCCCATCAAACAACACATCATTGCTGAACATCAGAGTCCCGTTTACCTGATCCACCTCACAGTCCGTATAAAAGACACCGTAACATCCTGACTTCTCTCTGGCTTCTTCTATCGCTGATGCTATCTCTTCTTTTTTTCTTACCATCTCTGTCAGCAGATCATCCTCCAGATCATTCAGATCATCATCTGTCAGATCTGCCGCAAACTCCCGGAGGTTCTCTCTGTAATAGTCTGCTTTCGACTTCTGATACAGATAATTTTTCCCGTCATCTGTCTGCAGAATAAAACCGATCTTTCCGCAGGACAGATATTGGACGATTTTGCTGATCCCATTTTCTTCGATCTGAATGGTAAGGGTATTGTCCCCGGTATGTCTTACACTGGGGGCTGCTGCCAGGGAACCGTCTGTAAAACGGATTTCTGCCCGCGCATTGCCTGACAGAATATCCTCCACATGAATGTAGGCAATGCCCTCGTATGCGTCTGCCTCACTGCTGGCATACCCGCTGATGCCCGGCTCTGACGCTGCCATACTGTCAAAACCATAAGGTGTCAGTGTCCTGGTCACACCGCGTCTTGCCAGTTCCAGATTCCGCCCGTTGAAACAAATATCATATTCTTTCGTTTCCATCGTCAGATGACTGCCCAGAATGCCCTTTGTCAGATAGCCGTATTCCAGGACAGAGCCTTCCAGCCGATAATATCCGTGGCATTCTATCACTTCCCCGCCTTTTTTGACAAAAGACATCTGTACCACATCCATCTTCCCCCGGATGTGTTCTTCATAAAACGCTGCTGTCTCCTCTGCAATCTCTTCTCCGCATTCATACACGGCTATCTCATGAAACAGTTCCTCGCTGCTCATCTCAAGGTCAGACCCTGTCTCATACAGCTCCGGCCCTTCAAACATAGTACCGTCAGGTGAAAAGCATACCGCAACGGGCAGTGCCGAACCAAGTCCGAAGGGATGATCTTCATATTCCATATCCAGTTCGAAATTTTCTTCCGGATCCTCTGACCAGGAAACCGCCCCGTCATACACATAAGCGCCATATAACAGGGCATTGTCTGCATCGGCTCCCAAACCTTCCGATTCCGCCCCGGCGCCCGCTGCTTCTTCGTTCTGCATTTCACTGCTGCCCATACTGAAAGACTCTTCCGATTCTGCAAACACAGACTGCGGCGCCGGTGTATCTGTATCAGTATCCATACTTGCCACATCACTGCCGGCAGTCAGCCATGCGATGATGTAGACGACAATCGCAATTACAGCTATGCCGATTCCCACAAACAGCCAGACTTTTTTCTTTTTGGGTTTTTCTGCCGCCGATACGCTTACCGGTGTTTCTCTTTGGATCGTTCTGCTCTGCTCCGGCTTTCTCTCCGGGGACGGTTCCTGCTTTGGCTCTTTTTCAGACTGTTGTATCTGCTCTTCCCGCCCCGTTTCCTGTCCTGCTGCCTCCATTTCCGGCTCTTCTGCGACCAGGGATATTGTGAGATCCCCATCTTCATCCCCTGCCTGTGCTTCTGCAGCTTCTTCCTCTGTCAATATATCTTCCTGTGTTTTTTCTTCCGTTTTGCCCCATGCTCCATAGACAGATTCTGTTTTTTCTGTCTCCTCCTGACCATTTTCCGTATCCCCGACGAGGACTTCTGTCTGCTCTTGGGATACATCCGCATCCCTTCTGTCTGTCAGAGCCTGCAGCATTTCTTTTGTCACATGAACCGAGGAATCAGGAGAAGCCGCCAGGACCTGCTCCAAAGCGCCCCGCATCTCTTCCGGTGAGTGATACCGATCCTTTGCCGCATACGCACAGGCTTTTATGATGATTTCTCCCAGCGCATTTCTTGCCTCACAGGGCATGGGAATAGGCTGCCCTCCGATTCTTCTGGCAATGGCGCTTTCTCTGTCGCTGTGGGTAATGGGCGCCGGAAAATCAGGGAAAAAGGGAGGCCGGTTTTGATTCAGCAGACGATACAGTACAATGCCCAGAGAATAAATATCCACGCTTGCACCATATTCCTCACCTTTGTATACCTCAGGAGCCATATAAGCATAAGTGCCCTTGCGGGACAGGCCGCTGGTGGTTTTTTCCACGGTACGCGCAATGCCGAAATCTCCCAGTTTATAATCCCCATTGGCAGAAATAAAAATATTTTCCGGCTTGATATCCCGGTGGATCACATTCATTTTCTGGCAATATTCCAATGCCCTGCAGATATCGATTCCCAAACGGATCACATCATTGCGTCCCATGGGAGCCTCTGAAGTCGTATAGTCCAGAAGCGGGGTCAGCAGTTCCATCCGGATCAGGATATCCCAGCCCACTCCGTCTTTGTGCTCTATCACCATATGATCCTCATAGCTGACAATATTGCTGTTTCCCTTCAGACCTGCCATGGGTGGGTTTTCGGTGTGGGGAGGTGTGCAGGGACACAGCAATAATTGGAGCGATGAGGGGAATATGGTTATT
>VSOB01000060.1 GCA_009774625.1 Lachnospiraceae bacterium | reverse complement strand
CACCCGGCTTTCTATACCCTGGCTGCCCATCTGTTGTTTCTCCAAATGAATAACCGGCTAAATTACTATTTATCTCACCATCTCACCCTTCTTCACCCACTCATCCAGCCCGTCCGGGCTTTATTTTTATTACACAGAAAGTCCCCTTAGCGGGCTTTCTGTTTTTTCATTTCATAGGAAAATCCTTGTGGCTATAAAGCGTTAAAGTGAATTGTTTTCCTGTGAAACAATAGAAAGCACACTGTGTGAATGTTCTATTGTTGATAGATTTTTAAGACAACAGCCAAACTGACTGCGGTTTGGGAAGTGAGAAATCTGTCCGCAGAAATTGCAGTACAAATGATTGAGAAAAGGAGAGAAAAAACATTATGGAAAAGTATATGAATTTGACGAGTATTATCATAGGCGCCGTGGGAGGAATGGCAGCTAGGCTGATGGGAGGTTACGATATGCTACTACGGACGATTCTGTATATGGCGGTGCTTGATTATGTGACAGGCATTGTCAAGGCGGTTTATCAGAAACAGCTTTCTTCAGAAATCGGTTTCAAAGGTATTTTAAAGAAAATAATGGTATTTATCCTGATTGCGGCTTCCGAGATCGTGCAGCAGCTTTTGGGAGAAACCATACCGGTACGGGAAACGGTAATTATGTTCTTTATCGCGAATGAAGGACTGAGCCTTTTGGAAAATGCAGCCTCTTTGATTCCGGTACCCGATGTACTGAAGGAAGCTCTGCTGCAGATTCGGGACAATAAAAAGGGAAAGGAGGGACAGCGTTGAAGAAAGATATATGCGGAATGGGGCCGGATATTTCGTATCATAATGGGACGATTGACTGGAAACAAATCAAAGAGAGTGGCTGCAGGCAGGTGGGGCTGCGGGCAGGCTATGGAAACAACAATGTGGACAGAAACTATAAAGAAAATGCCAGGGAATGCACAGCTCTGGGAATCCAGGCAATGCTTTACTGGTTTTCTTATGCCTTTACAGAAGAAATGGCCTGTGCAGAAGGCAGGTATGCATGGCAGCAGGCGGCAGAATATTGGACAGTCTGCCCTATTGCTTATGATCTGGAATATGATTCTATGCGTTATGCAAAAGAAAATGGGGTTGTACTGACCAAAGAGATGTGCACTGGATTTGCCATTGCTTTTTTGAAGGAAGTAAAGGGTGCAGGATATGTTCCGGTGCTGTATACAAACAGAGATTATCTGCTTCACTATTTTGATTTGGAGCGGATCCGGTGTGAGGTGGAGGGTGTGTATGTCTGGTATGCCAGATATACACAGGCACTTTCCCAGGAAGAGCAAGAACTGGCAGATGTCTGGCAGTATACTTCCAAGGGGAGCATGCCTGGGATGATCGGCCATACAGATCTGAATGCCTTTTTTACAGACTTTGGTTTACAAATGTCTGCAGCCTGTAGGGAACCAGAAACGGTATGCCGCAGTATTCTGGAATTTCAAAAAGCTGCCAATGCGGACGGATATCGGGATATGGAAGGGAAGCCGTTGAAAGAGGACGGGCTTTTGGGAACGAGGAGCAAGTCTGTGTGCAGAGCGGTGCTGCTACAGGCGAAAAAGTCCGGTGGGGCATGGCTGGTCGGCTCCAGGGGCGCACTGGTGAAATGGTGGCAGAGCAGATGCAATGAAATTCTGGTTCACCGCAATATAGTCGATGGACTGTTTGGAAGCGCAACCAGAAGGGAAACACTGCTGTTACAGGAAAAGCTGGATTTAAAAAGAGATGGAATAGCCGGTTTTAACAGCATTCAGGCAGTGTTTGGAAAGTAAGATACAAGGTAAATGAGAACAGAATCAAAGGGATAAGAGGATTTTATGCAGGCAGACACCACGGATATTTTTTAACTCTGCTTTTTACATATATAGAGTTCCATAGCCGTGTGCCTGCCTGTATTCTGATCTGAGCAGTCTGTCAGGGTTTGTATTTATGGTTTGTGGAGGAAGCGCTGTTCGTAGTCTTTCAGACAGTTCAGCGCTTCTTTGCTGTGTGGGATGAGGATCATCATATTAAATATGGTCATCAGGCCGATGCCGATGTCACCCAGATCCCAGACAAAAGTATAGGCTGCCAGACCGCCTATAAACAGCATGATCAGAGCCAGGATCTTGTACAGGGTCTGGGAGAGCCAGTTGTCTCCGAAGAGATAGGCCACATTGGATCTGGCATAGAATAAGATGCCGATAAAGGTGGAAAAGCTGAAAAGCCAGAGGGTTGCGGCAATAAAGATCACACCGAACCGTCCAAGATGATACTGCATGGCAGTCTGCAACAGATCCATACCGGTTAAGTTTTCCATCAGATCTGCAGGTGCCAACAGCATAATCATGGCAGTACAGCTACAGATGACAATGGTATCAATAAAAACACCAAAGGCCTGCAGCAGTCCGGATTTTGCCGCATGGTCTGTTTCGGCAGCAGCAGCGGCACAGGGCGCGGAACCGGAGCCGGCTTCGTTGGAAAAAAGTCCCCGTTTCACACCATTCATCAAAACCGCCCCAAAGCCTCCGGCAACAGCCTGGCGGACACCGAAAGCCTCCGCAAAGATCTGCTGAAAGACGGCAGGGAGACACGGTGCATTCTTCACTATGATAAACAGGGTGATGAGTAAGTAGCAGCCTGCCATAATGGGAACCAGAACATCCAGTACCTTGACCGTGGCATGTCTGCGCAGAACGACCACCGCTGCCAGAATCACAAGAATGACAGTGGTATAGAGGGGCGGAATGTGAAAGGCATTATAAAAGGAAGAAGAAACGGAATTGCTGATAACCTGACTGATGCCGCACCAGCAGATCAGTCCGGAGATGGCAAATAAAACAGCGATGATACTGCGGCTTTTTTTCTGTTTTTTTCTGCTTTGGATATAATCATGGATATAATAAGCCGGCCCGCCCCGATATCCTCCATAGAGCGGGTCTTTTTCTTTATGAAGCTGTGCCAGTGTGGCTTCGGCAAAGGCAGTGGAGGAACCGATCAGGGCAGTGATCCACATCCAGAATACCGCACCCGCACCACCTGCGGAGATAGCGGCTACCACACCCACCAGATTGCCCATGCCTACCCGTGTGGCAGTGGAGACAACCAACGCCTGAATACCGGAAATGGCATGATGATCGCTTTTGCTTCGCTTTTCGGCAGTGATCCGCAGCATTTCCGGAAACAGCCGGACCGGGAGAAATCTTGTACGCAAAGTAAAAAAGAGACCCGCGGGAATCAGAAGCAATACCAGAAGAGAAAGTCCGGCCTTCTGTCCGCCGGGCAGGGGAAGATAGATCAGATCTCCCCAGAGTAATTGGTAAAAACAGGAAATGATGCGCATGATGTTCTCCTTATGCATAAGCTATGTTTTTTATCGTTTTGTATATCAGACTCTTGTCTGTGCTATGAAGTCAGTATACAATAGATAGGACTGTTTGTAAAAGGGAAAAGCACATTTGCTGTGATTTCCTGTATATCAGATGAAGAAAGGAGGAAGGATGCACAAACATACGATATCTATGGAGCGTTATGCCTATGCCTCCCGTTTGCGTCGCTGCAGTGCGTCTCTGAAAACAGCGCTCAGTACAGTGGTTGTGCTTTTGTGCCTCTGTTTTGACTGTACAGCGGTTTCTCTGTGGATCATTCTGTCTGCGGGGGTTGTTACAGTGGTTTTGGGCAGAGTCAGACTGGGCGATTATCTGCGCTGTCTGGGGATTCCGCTTATTTTTCTGATCTGCGCCGGGATAGGTTTGTTTTTGACCGTGGGAGATGTCAGGCAGGTGATGCAGGTGACACTGCGGGCTTTGGGCGCTGTCAGCGTACTGTATTTTCTGATTTTATCCACACCGGTGAGCGGCATCTTGTCCGTACTGCGCCGCTGTCATATGCCGAAGCTGCTGACAGAGCTGATGTATCTTATGTACCGCTATATTTTTCTGCTGACGGATGTCTGCCGGACGATGTATACGGCAGCCTGTGGCAGGCTGGGATGTAAGGATTACCGGACTGCACTGCGTACCTTTGGCGGTGTGGGAAGCAATCTTCTGGTGGTTTCCATGAAAAGAGCGGATGACTGCTATCATGCGATGGAGTCCAGATGCTATATGGGAGAGCTGCGGTTTCTGGAAAAAGAAAAAAAAGGCAGAGCATGGGAATGGGCGTGCGCGGCGCTTTACATAGGCAGTATCGCGGCAGTAAGGGGGTTTTGCGGATGAAGGAAGAAGAGATTCTTCGACTGCAGGATGTGAGTTTTAGCTATGGGGACGGACGGCGGGCGCTTTCCCATGTGAATCTTGGGATTTCTGCCGGGGAGAGGATTGCGGTGCTCGGACCCAACGGAGCAGGCAAATCCACATTGTTTTTACTGATGAACGGGGTGTTTTCTCCGTCGTCGGGCAGCATATACTTTCGGGACAGGAAAATTATGGGCAGACAGATCAATGTACTGCGCAAAGGGGTCGGTATCATATTTCAGGATGCAGACAGTCAGATCATAGCGCCCAGTGTACGCAGTGAAATTTCTTTTGGTCCCATGAACCTGGGCCTGACTGTGGCAGAGGTGGAACAGCGTGTGGAATATGCCGCAGCTTTTATGCAATTGAAAGGTTTTGAGGACAGGCCGCCTCACGCATTGAGCGGCGGCGAAAAAAAGCGGGTAAGCATTGCTGATATTATTGCAATGGAACCGGAGGTATTTTTATTTGATGAGCCTGCCGCGTCTCTGGATTGTGCCGGTACGGAGGCATTGGAGCAGGTGTTGGCAGAGCTGGGCAGACAGGGAAAGACGCTGCTGATCAGTACACATGATGTGGACTTTGCCTGGCGGTGGGCGCAGCGGGTGATTGTCCTGCAGAACGGGACGATAACAGGAGATGGGACTCTGTCGTCTGTTTTTGCGCAGAAAGAGCTGTTAAAAAAAGCAAATATAAAATGTCCCATGATGCTCCGGTTAACGGAGATGCTGGAACAAAAAAATCTCCTGAGGGAGAAGGGGAGAGCCCCCAAAACACCGGAAGAGCTGGAAGCGCTTTTGGTGGAACACTGAGTGGAAAATGTCCGCGGGAAAGGCTGACGGTTTCCGCCGAAAAGACATATGTGAAGAGGTGCCTGTGTTCTCCGCAGGATAACAGGGAAAAGGGTGAGAATCCCTTACGGTCCCGCCGCTGTATGAGCAAAGCGGCCTTACTTTTGCCACTGGGAAACCGGGAAGGCGTAAGGTGCGCGTGGATGCTCAAGTCAGAAGACCTGCCCTTCACAACGGATGTATTTCATTACGAGCGATGGTGGAATACAGTAGACATCTGCGTCTGCCTGAAAACAGGTCGGAAGTTACCTGTGCCGGGCAAGTCCTCTGACAGGACGGTGCAGGGTTTGTCTCGCAACAGGAAAGGAGAAAAAAATGAATCAAAAAGAAAGAAAACTGATCGGGGCAGCCGGGATTGCTGCTGTTTTGTTTGGGATTGGGCCAAAGGTCAATGCCATGCATATCATGGAAGGCTATCTTCCGGCAGGGTATTGCGTGGCATGGGGGATTTTGTGTATCCCCTTTGTGATTGCGGGTTTTCTCAGGATTCGGAAAAGACTGGACAGAGATCGGAGATCGATTACGCTGCTGGCCATGTCTGGGGCGTTTATTTTCGTGATATCCTCACTGAAGATTCCTTCTGTGACAGGGAGCTGTTCCCATATGACAGGGACCGGTCTGGGTGCCATCCTGTTCGGACCGTCCGTGGTCAGCATTCTGGGCATTATCGTACTGATCTTTCAGGCGATACTGCTGGCTCACGGCGGGCTGACTTCACTGGGAGCCAATGCCTTTTCCATGGCAATCGCAGGCCCGGTGTTATCCTGGCTGCTTTATCACATCTGTCAAAAATGCGGGGTCAGAAAACGGGTTTCCGTTTTTCTGGCGGCTGCATTGGGCGATCTGTTTACATATTGTGTGACCAGTGTACAGCTTGCGCTGGCTTTTCCGGATCAGAAGGGCGGAGTCATATTGTCTGCAGTAAAATTTCTGAGTGTGTTTGCGCCGACTCAGATTCCGCTTGCTGTAGTGGAAGGGATTTTAACCGTTCTGATTGTGATCGGGCTGGAGGTCTATGCACAGCCGGAGCTGAAGGCATTGGAAGCAAAGAAAGGAGAGACGTTATGAGTAACAATAAAAAGACGGTTCTGATTCTGCTGATTCTGACAGCACTGATTATCGTGATTCCCGTGGTTGCATTGAAAGGAGCTGAGTTTGGCGGTTCCGATGATGCGGGAAGTGTTATGGTGGAAGAGATCGCAGGTGCATATGAACCCTGGTTTACGCCTGTGTTTGAAACAATGCTGGGCGGCGAAGTACCGGGTGAGCTGGAAAGTCTGCTGTTTTGTATCCAGACCGGCATCGGTGTGGGAATCATTGCATTTTGCATGGGCAGGATGGTGGAACGGAAAAAGTGGCAGGAAGCCGGAGAACAGATAACCGGACAGGAAAAGGCCGGAGATAAAATAACAGTGACGGGATAACCGGATAATGATAATAATGACAATATAAATAAAATATACAGGAAAGGCCGATATTACAAAAGCAAACAGTCACAGGCACTGCGGCGGTAATGTATGCGTATAGCTGACGGCCGCCGCAGCCCAGAAATCCTGTTGCAGGATTTCTGGCAGCAGCTTTTGGTATTTATTGTATCAGAGAATAGCCGTAGCCGTTGGCCAGTGCATCGATGGGCTTGCCTTCTTTGCACATCGGGCACTGTTCCGGAGCGCTCATTTTGTAATCGGCGATATCAGCCATGGTATACAGGGCATTGATATGGATATTGTGGATCTTATTGACCGCACTGAAAATAGCAGATATGCCGCTGATGGTTCCCCCATAGTAAACGATGGTATCAATAGCCCTGGACATAGTGTTGCCAGTGGTGGCTGTGGCCAGAAGCAGAAGCACATGTTTGTTTTTAATCATGCGTTTGAAATTTTCCCGGAAAATGATCTGTCCTGAGCTGTTGATTTCCGGTGAAACTATATAGATGGTCTTATGGGCATTCATGGAAAGAACACCTGCTTTGGTCAGATGTTCGGCCAGATATGCTCCGATCACTTCGCAGCCTTCCATGCAGACGATGGTATCCACAACCGTGCTGGCTACATAGGATTCTGCCATTGCCCTGGCAACTTCCAACGCTTCGCTCTGTCTGGATTTCAGCAGCGTCATATCCAGATAATAATTGATATGGGAGCTGGGGGTTACGAAATGTCCCGGTATGGTCCGCAGTGCGATGCCGGGATGGCTTTTAGAGTACATTTTTTTAATATCCTGCATAAAAATCCCTCGCTTTCCTGATTGCTACCTTATCCCTTTGGATAAAATAGCTTAATATTTGTCTTTATTATACTATTTGTTGGACAGAATTGCCATAAAAATTTTCAGAAGAAGAGAACGGGAACAAAAAAGTGGTACGGGGGAGGCGTGGGGAACATTGACTTACGGATGCGGGTAAGGTATACTCACACTATGATAAACACAGGAAGAAAGGCATGAGGTGAAGGGAATGAAAAAACTGGAGCTGCTCTATGAAGGAAAGGCAAAAAAAGTATTTAAAACAGAAGATCCGGATGTACTGATTGTTGATTATAAGGATGACGCAACCGCTTTCAATGGCGAAAAAAAAGGCACCATTGTGGGAAAAGGTGTGATTAACAACCGGATGACCAATCATGTGTTCCGGCTGTTGGAGGAAAAAGGGGTTCCGACTCATCTGGTGGAAGAGATAAGCAATCGGGAAACGGCTGTGAAAAAGGTGGAAATCGTTCCGCTGGAAGTGATTATACGCAATGTGGCAGCAGGCAGTTTTTCCAAACGTCTGGGTGTTCCCGAAGGTACGCCTTTCAAAGAGCCTACTATCGAATTCAGTTATAAAAACGATGAGCTGGGCGATCCGCTGATCAATTCCTATTTTGCGGTGGCGCTGGATCTGGCCACATGGGACGAGATCGAAACGATCAAAAAATATGCGTTTCAGGTCAACGATGTCCTGAAAGAATATTTCCTGCAGGCAGGCATCCGGCTGATCGACTTTAAGGTTGAGTTTGGCCGTTATCATGGAGAGATCATACTTGCGGACGAGACTTCCCCTGATACATGCCGTCTCTGGGATGTAAAGACCAATGAAAAACTGGATAAGGACAGATTCCGCCGGGATCTGGGCAATGTGGAAGAAGCCTATAATGAGGTGTTTAAACGTTTGGGACTGTAAAATGCAGACAGGAGACTAAAGGGTGAATACGAGGATGGAGGATACGGACAAGCTGCGGGAAGAATGCGGTGTGTTCGGCATGTATGATTTTGACGGTGGGGATGTGGCGTCAGCGATTTATTATGGGCTGTATGCCCTGCAGCACAGAGGACAGGAGAGCTGCGGTATCGCAGTCAGCGATACGGAAGGCCCCAACAAAGTGCTGAGTGTACGGGATATGGGACTGTTGAACGAGGCCTTTACAACGGAAACACTGGAAAGACTCAAAGGCGATATCGGAGTGGGACATGTACGCTATTCCACTGCCGGCAGCTCCACAAGGGAAAATGCCCAGCCTCTTGTGCTGAACTATGTGAAGGGTACACTGGGGCTGGCCCATAACGGGAATCTGATCAATGCGCCGGAGCTGCGCAGGGAATTGGAATATACCGGCGCCATATTTCAAACCACCATTGATTCCGAGGTGATCGCTTATCATATTGCAAGAGAACGTCTGAATTCCGAATCGGTAGAAGAGGCGGTTGGGCATGCCATGAAGAAAATCAAGGGCGCCTATTCTCTGATCGTTATGTCGCCGCGGAAACTGATCGGGGCGAGAGATCCGTTCGGATTCCGGCCGCTGTGTATCGGCAGACGTGACAATGCCTATATCCTGGCATCGGAAACCTGTGCACTGGATACGATCGGCGCTGATTTTATCCGGGATGTGGAGCCGGGCGAGATCGTAACCATTTCTCCGGAACGGGGAATTGAGTCCGACAGAAGTATGTGCATTCCGAAAGAGCAGCATGCCCGGTGTGTGTTTGAATATATCTATTTTGCCAGACCCGACAGCTATGTGGATGGGGTCAGTGTATACAATTCCCGGATTCTGGCCGGTAAGTTTCTGGCGACGGATTCGCCGGTGGATGCGGACCTGGTGGTGGGAGTGCCGGAATCAGGCAACTGTGCGGCTATGGGATATGCCCTGCAGTCAGGGATCCCATACGGACAGGCATTTGTAAAAAATTCTTATGTAGGGCGGACATTTATCAAACCCAAACAGAAAAGCCGGGAAAGCAGTGTGCAGATCAAGCTAAATGCACTGCGGGAAGTGGTGGCCGGCAAACGTATCATTATGATAGATGATTCCATCGTCCGGGGCACTACATCGGATCGGATCGTGAAAATGCTCCGGGATGCAGGCGCAAAAGAGGTGCATATGCGGGTGGCTGCGCCGCCTTTTCTGTGGCCCTGTTATTTCGGTACGGATATACCGGCCAGAGAACAATTGATCGCCTATGGGAAAACCGTTGAGGAGATCAGTCATATGATCGGTACGGATTCACTTGCCTATCTGAGCACGGAGCGGCTATCGGAGATCGCAGACGGTCTTGGCATCTGTAAAGGCTGTTTTACCGGCCAGTATCCTATGGAGCCTCCCAGAGAGGATATCCGGGGCGAGTTTGAACAATAGGCGGCCCGCAAGAAAGAAAAGGAGAATTCATGAGTACAGACAGATACAACAGTCCTCTTTCCGAGCGTTATGCCAGCAAAGAGATGCAGTATATATTTTCACCGGATATGAAATTCCGGACCTGGAGGAAACTCTGGATCGCGCTGGCGGAGACGGAAAAGGAGCTGGGACTTCCTATTACAGAAGAGCAGATCGAAGAGCTGAAAGCCCATGCCGAGGACATCAATTATGATGTGGCCAGAGCAAGGGAAAAGGAAGTGCGCCATGATGTGATGAGCCATGTGTATGCCTATGGCGTACAGTGCCCGAAAGCCAAAGGCATCATTCACTTGGGGGCCACCTCCTGCTATGTGGGAGACAATACCGATATCATTGTGATGACACAGGCGCTTAAGCTGATCCGGAAAAAACTGGTCAATGTGATTGCCAAGCTGGCGGAGTTTGCGGACCGGTATAAGGCGCTGCCCACACTGGCATTTACGCATTTTCAGCCGGCCCAGCCCACTACCGTTGGGAAGCGGGCGACGCTGTGGATGCAGGAGTTTTGTCTGGATCTGGAAGACCTGGAACATGTGCTTGGCGGGATGAAACTCCTGGGTTCCAAAGGTACCACAGGCACTCAGGCATCGTTTCTGGAGCTGTTTGGCGGCGATCAGGAAACCATTGACCGGATTGACCCGATGATTGCACGGAAGATGGGTTTTGACCAGTGTTATCCGGTGTCCGGGCAGACCTATTCCAGAAAGGTGGATACGAGAGTGGCCAATGTGCTGGCGGGGATTGCAGCCAGTGCCCATAAGATGAGCAACGACATCCGACTTCTGCAGCATCTGAAGGAGGTGGAGGAGCCTTTTGAAAAGAGCCAGATCGGCTCTTCTGCGATGGCCTATAAGAGAAATCCCATGCGGAGCGAGCGGATCGCTTCTCTGAGCCGCTATGTGATGATAGATGCTTTAAATCCGGCTATTACATCTGCCACCCAGTGGTTTGAGCGGACTTTGGATGATTCTGCCAACAAACGGCTTTCCATACCGGAAGGCTTTCTGGCGACGGACGGCATCCTGGATCTGTGTCTGAATGTGGTGGACGGCCTGGTGGTATATCCGAAAGTGATTGAAAAACGCCTGCAGAGTGAACTGCCTTTTATGGCTACGGAAAATATTATGATGGATGCGGTAAAGGCAGGCGGGGACAGGCAGGAACTGCATGAAAAAATCCGCACTCTTTCTATGGAAGCAGGCAGGAATGTGAAGGAAGAGGGCAGAGAGAATAATCTGCTGGAGCTGATTGCGGCAGATCCGGCCTTCAACATGACACTGGAAGAATTGCAGGAGACAATGGAGCCTTCCCGGTATGTGGGACGGGCAAGAGAGCAGGTGGAGGCGTTTCTGCATCAGGTGATTGCCCCCATTCTGGAAGAAAAGAAAGAACTGCTGGGACTGCAGGCAGAAATCAACGTATAAAAAGAATCCTGCTGTCTCTATCATATAATAAAAAAAGCGTCGGAAAACCGATTGGATTTTCCGGCGTTTTTTATGGCATCAAATCCGAATCCTTCAAAAGAAATTTTCGGGGAAAATACAGATCATATCTTTGCCCGGAAAAACTGTGCGCGGATGATTTGATACAAATTGGTACACACTAATCGTAAAAATATCAGGAAAGTGGGTATCAATTATGAATCAGAATCAAACCAATCAGGTAAACGGGGAGCAATCCCCGGCAAAGTCCACACATACAGATAAAAAAAGAAGTATGAAAACGATGGATGGGAATCAGGCGGCGGCGCTGGCGGCATATGCCTACAGTGAAGTGGCGGCTATCTACCCGATCACACCCTCCTCTACAATGGCGGAGTGGATGGATGAATGGTCGGCCAGAGGGGAGAAAAACCTGTTCGGCAAGCCTGTAACTGTATCCACCATGCAGTCGGAGGCCGGTGCGGCCGGTGCGGTGCACGGCTCATTGATTGCAGGCGCACTGACCTCTACGTTTACCGCTTCCCAGGGCCTTCTTTTGATGATTCCCAATTTATACAAGATAGCGGGAGAAGGCCTGCCCGGAGTCTTTCATGTGGCGGCCAGGTCAATTGCCACCCATGCCTTATCCATTTTCGGGGATCATTCCGATGTGTATGCATGCAGACAGACCGGTGTGGCGATCCTGGCGACCAGCAGTGTGCAGGAGGTCATGGACCTGGCGCCGGTAGCGCATATTGCCGCACTGCAGGGAAGCACGCCCTTTCTGCATTTTTTCGACGGCTTTCGGACGTCTCATGAGGTACAGAAAATCGAGGTATGGGACAGGGCGGATTATGAAGAACTGCTGGACTGGGAGGCGCTTACCGCGTTCCGGGCAAGAGCGCTGAACCCTACGCATGGCAGACAGATGGGATCGGCTCAGAATCCGGATGTATTTTTCCAGTATCGGGAGGCGGCGAATCCCCGTTATGAAAAACTGCCGGATATCGTGGAAGCATTGTTCCAAAAGATCACGGCTAAGACAGGCACGCCCTATGAACTGTTCCAGTACTATGGCGATCCGGAGGCAGAGCATATTATCATCGCTATGGGAAGCGTCTGCCAGACCATTGAGGAAGTGGTGGATGTGGAAAACGGGAACGGAAGAAAAACGGGCCTTATTAAAGTACGTCTTTATCGTCCGTTTGACCAGAGGCGCCTGCTGGCAGCGATTCCCAAGACAGTGGAAAAGATCACGGTACTGGACCGGACCAAAGAAGCGGGAAGCATAGGGGAACCGCTGTATCTGGATGTACTGGGAGCGCTGCGGGGCAGCTATTTCCAGGATATCCCTGTCTATACAGGCAGATATGGGCTGGGCTCCAAAGATACCACGCCGGAACAGATCCATGCGGTATTTTCCAATGAGAGCAAACAGCGTTTTACCATCGGCATTGAAGATGATGTGACATATACATCGCTTCCCACAGAACCGTTCCCCATAGAAAAAAAGGGAGAAGTATGCTGCAAGTTCTGGGGGCTGGGCGGCGACGGTACAGTAGGGGCCAACAAATCTTCCGTGAAGATCATAGGAAACCATACGGATCTGTATGCGCAGGCTTATTTTGCCTATGACTCTAAAAAATCCAGAGGTCTGACAGTGTCCCATCTGCGGTTTTCCCCGTCCCGGATCCGCTCGGCTTATCTGATTGACCGTTCGGATTTTACTGCCTGTCACAATCATGTTTATATGCATAAATTCAATATCGTACAGGAAATTAAGGATGGCGGCACATTTCTTTTAAACTGCCCTTATGAGGGAGAAGAGCTGGCACGTTTCCTGCCGGGACAGGTGAAACGCTATATGGCGGAGCATCAGATCCGCTTTTTTGTCATCGACGGTATCCGGATCGGGAAAGAAATCGGCCTGAATAATAAAATCAACACCATACTGCAGGCGGCCTTTTTCAAACTTTCCGGTATCATTCCGGCAGACGAGGCCCTGTCTTTGATGAAACAGGCGGCCAAAGCTGCTTATGAGAGAAAGGGCGATAAGATCGTCAATATGAACTATGAAGCCATTGAACGGGGGATGCAGGAAGTAAAGGAAGTAAAAATTCCGGATGCATGGAAGCAGGAAGCGGACGAGCCGTTGGATGACACACTGCTTCCGGACAGAGAAGAGGTGGAACGGTTTGTCTGCCAGATCCAGAAGCCCGTGATCAGTCAGGAAGGAGACAGGCTGCCGGTATCCGCTTTTACAGAGATCGCCGATGGTTCTGTGCCTTCCGGAACGGCAGCACATGAGAGACGGAATGTGGCGACGGAAATTCCTGTCTGGAAACCGGAAAACTGTATCCAGTGCAATCGCTGTTCCTTTGTCTGTCCTCATGCGGTAATCCGTCCTGCAGTGATGGATGCAAAAGAAGCGGCGGCGGCTCCGGAAGGGATGGCGATGCTGCCGGTAACGGGTGCGGATCAGTACCGGGTTTCCATGATTATTTCCGAAGAGGACTGCACCGGCTGCGGTTCCTGTGCGGCGGTCTGTCCCGGCAAACAGGGGGAAAAGGCGCTGGAAATGTGTCCGGTTCATGAACACAGTGAACATCAGAAGTATTTTGATTATGGTAAGAGTCTGTCGGAAAAACCGGAACTGGTGGAAAAATTCGGCATCGGGACAGTAAAAGGAAGCCAGTATAAAAAGCCGTATCTGGAGTTCCACGGGGCCTGCGCGGGCTGCGGTGAAACCACCTATCCCAAACTGGTGACCCAGTTATTCGGAGAGAGAATGTATATTGCCAATGCCACAGGCTGTTCCTCCATCTGGGGCAATTCTTATCCTACCACCCCCTATACGGTCAACCGGAAAGGACAAGGGCCGGCCTGGGCCAATTCCCTGTTTGAGGATGCGGCAGAGTTCGGCTATGGTATGGTGCTGGCAGAAGAGACGATCCGGGAGAGGCTGCGGGAACGTGTGGATGCTCTGAGACAGGATACGGAGGAAGCAGAGCTGAAAAAGGCATGCGGGGAATGGCTGTCTACCTATGATGATTTTTATAAAAACGGCCCGGCATCGGAAACTCTGATACAGACCCTATCTCAAAGCAAATCCCCTATGGCCGGGACACTGCTTTCGGAACGGGATTTTCTGTCTAAAAAGTCCAAATGGGTATTTGGCGGAGACGGCTGGGCGTATGACATTGGTTTCGGCGGTCTGGATCATGTACTGGCAAGCAGAAAAAATATCAATGTGCTTGTCTTTGATACGGAAATCTATTCCAATACGGGAGGTCAGGCATCCAAAGCCACACCGCTGGGAGCCACCGCACTGTTTGCCGCAGGCGGCAAGCGGACACGGAAAAAGGATCTGGCAGGTATGGCCATCAGCTATGGCTATGTATATGTGGCGCAGATCGCAATGGGAGCCGATTACAACCAGACGGTAAAGGCCATACAGGAGGCGGAGCGCTATGACGGCCCTTCCCTGTTGATTGCCTATGCACCCTGTATCAGCCATGGTATCCGGGCCGGGATGGGAAGCTCCCAGCGTGAAGAGGATAAGGCAGTGAAAGCCGGTTATTTCACTTTATTCCGGTATAATCCTGCACTGCGGGAAAAGGGAGAAAATCCGTTCCTGCTGGACAGCGGGGAACCGTCTGCTTCTTACCGAGAATTTCTGGAGGGAGAGATCCGGTATACCGCACTGGAGCGGACCAAGCCGGAGGTGGCGGAACGTCTTTTTGCAGATGCCGAAGAGCATTCCAGAAACCGGTACCGGTATTGGAAACGGGTATCGGAGATGTATGGAAAGCTGTAGGGACCGGCTAAGCTGCAAAGCTCCGGAATAGGCATTCTTAGTCATTGACAATCCGTTATCGGGAGAATATACTGTGAAGCAGGTAAAAGATGGCTTTTGAACAGTATGAAACGGTGCGGAGGAACGGATATGGCATTGAAGGATTATGCAGCGGCATTGAAGCAGGGAAGAAGGCGGTACCAGTCCGCAGTGACAAAGGGACAATATCCGTACCTGCCGGTACTGGATGACATTTTATCTTATACAGAGGTGGTGCAGACCGTCAGTCTGGGCCTGATGGATATTCCGCTGTCTAAGGTGGTGGGTACGAAAACAGCGGGGCGGACCAATGCTTTTGCGGATAATTTCATGCCGCTGCTGGCGGAGAAGTCCGAGTTTGGCGCTAAATGGGCCTCGCTGTATGACCACCAGGTCAGTGAGGGCATCCGGGACCCGATTGTGGCATATGAGTTTATGAATCAGTTTTATGTTCAGGAAGGCAATAAGCGTGTCAGTGTGATGAAGTATCTGGGCGCTTACAGTATTTCCGGTACTGTGACCCGTCTGATTCCGAAAAGGACAGAGGAGAAGGAAAACCGTCTGTACTATGAATTTCTGGATTTTCACCAGGTATCAGGGAACTGCGATCTCTGGTTTACCAAAGAAGGAAGCTATAAAAAACTGCTGAAACTGATGGGGAAAAAGGCAGGTGAAGTATGGGAGGATGAGGAACGACGGCTGCTGCGCAGTGTTTATGGCAGGTTTGCCGGTGCATTTAAAATGGCCCACGGAGAGAAGCTGGATCTGACAGTTTCGGATGCATTTCTGGTCTATGTGGAAATTTATGGATATGACCAGGTGAAAAAAGAAACGGAACTGGAAATGCACAAGGCCCTTCAGAATATGTGGGAAGAGATCACGCTGGCAGAGAAAGGAAGCCAGGTGGAGCTGGTACAGAATCCAAAAGAAGAAAAAACTTCTCTTTTAAACCGTCTGCTGCCTGCCGCTACACTGACGCCGGATATGCTGAAGATTGCTTTTGTTTATCCCAAAACGCCGGAAACCTCCAGTTGGACCTATGCCCATGAGCTGGGCAGGCTGTATCTGGAGCAGGCGTTTGAAGGCAGAGTTAAGACGATGGCCTTTGATCAGGCCGGGACAGACGGAGAAGTGGAAAACGCAATAGACCTGGCTGTTGCGGCAGGATGCAATCTGATCTTTACCATTGCCATTCAGATGGTAAATGCCAGCGTCCGCTGCGCCATCCGTCATCCGAAAGTGCGGATTTTCAACTGTTCGGTGAAGATGCCCTATTCCTCCATTCATACCTACTATGCCCGCATGTATGAATCCAAGTTTTTAATCGGCGCCATTGCGGCTGCGCTGTCACGGACAGAACATTTGGGATATGTGGCAGATTACCCCATTTACGGTGAGATGGCCAATATCAATGCTTTTGCACTGGGCGCCAGGATGGTCAATCCTTATGTAAAGGTCCATCTGGAATGGTCCAAAACGGAGGGGCAAAACGCAAGGGAGCGGCTGAAGCAGGAGGGTGTGGTATTTATTTCCGACAATGATATGATTACGCCCAAGTCTGCATCCAGAGAGTACGGGCTGTACAGGAAAAAAGAGGACGGCAGTCTGGAGAACCTCGCCACACCCATCTGGGACTGGGGGAAATTTTATGAACGTATTATTAAGAATTTATGCTCTGGCAGCAGTGAAACCAATGCTCAAAAAGGGAAAAAAGCAGTGAATTACTGGTGGGGACTGTCGGCGGATGTGATCGATGTGATCTGTGCCAAGAGTATGCCCTGTGAAACCCGGCGGCTGATTGAGTTTTTAAAGCATTCGATTCGAACCGGTGCGTTTCATCCCTTTGACGGACTGATCCGTTCCCAGGATGGAGAAGTCCGCTGCAAAGAGGGGGAGACCCTGGAGCCGGATGAAATCATTACGATGGACTGGCTGACAGAGGGTGTCTTGGGACGGATTCCCGGATTTGAAGAATTGACAAAGGAGGCCCGGGCGCTGGTACAGTTGCAGGGCATAAAGACAGATGAAACCAGTGAAGAAGCATAGGCACATAAAAGGGCATGTGCCTGTAAAGAGAAAACAGGACAGAGGCAGAGAAGAACCGGACGGGACGAAGTATGCCGGCATGGGTGTGATGAATATTATGATACTGACCGATCATGAATCCAGGCTGCTGTATGATTATTATGAGCCGGAGCGGATGAAGGACATTGACCTGATTATATCCTGCGGCGATCTTTCCCCGGAATATCTGACTTTTTTTGCCACCCTCTGTCATGTGCCTGTGTTGTATGTAAGAGGCAATCATGACAATAGATATGCGGAAAAACCGCCGGAAGGCTGTATCTGCATTGAGGATGATATTTTTGTGTACCAGGGGGTGCGCATTCTGGGACTGGGAGGCTCTATGGAATATATTCCGGGAGCGGCAAACCAGTATACGGAACAGCAGATGAAGCGGCGGGTACGCCGTCTGGGTTTTAAGCTGTGGCGCCGCCGGGGGTTTGATATTCTGGTGGCTCATGCACCTGCTTATCAGGTGAACGATCTGGAGGACCTTCCGCATCGGGGATTTGCGGTATTCCGTACTCTGATGGAGAAATATAAGCCGAAATTTTTCTTTCATGGGCATGTTCATGCCAATTACAGCAGCAATTTCAAAAGAAAAGATACGTTTGGCCATACCACTGTGATCAATGCCTATGATTTTTATGTGGTGGAATATCCTCTGGAAGGATAGGCTATAACAGTGATTACAAAAGTATAGAAAGCAAGGAGTCGCATTATGTCATGAAAAAACAGAATACATTAAAGCACAAGATTATTTTTTACGTGATGCTGTCTCTTATACCCTGGGGCGGAGGCGGCGGATCGTCGTGGGTTGGTGGGCGGTG
>VSOB01000006.1 GCA_009774625.1 Lachnospiraceae bacterium | reverse complement strand
GTGATATTATTGGTACAGTGAGAGCAAAACCGATGCATAATACACGCTTTCACTGACTTTAACCGAAGGAATAGAAAGGAAACCGCACAGAGCGGCGGTCTGGCATAAAGTATGAAAAAAAATATATCTTCCGATATTTCCGCTTTGAAAATCCACAATTTACGCAGCATCTTCTGTTCAATTCAGAAAAACGGCTCCACCACCCGCCGTCGGATTCAGGAAGAAACCGGGCTGAGCTGGGGCACTGTTTCTCAGTTTTCCAACCTTTTATTATCTGCGGGAATCGCGGTGGAAGGAAGCATTCAAAACGGCAGCATCGGCAAAGCCCCCACTGAGCTGGAACTGAATCCTCAGGATTATTTTCTGGTGGGAATTGATCTGACCCTGAGCCACACCTGCGGGATTCTGATCAACCTGCGCGGAGAAGAAATCTGCTCCCGCAGCATAGCCATAGAAGATCCGGAACATGTCATACAGGATATGTGCAGCATGGTACAGGAATTTTCCTCCGGATCAAAGCAGGAAAAGCGGATACTGGCCATCGGCGTATCTGTAGCCGGCAGCGTGGATCTGCAGAACGGTGTCCTGCTCCACAGTATCTTTTCCGAAAAATGGGAAAATCTCGAAATCCGGCGTATGCTGGAAACCCGGCTGCAGCTTCCCGTATTCGTCTACCATGACAGCGAATGTGTTCTGGAAGCCGAGAAACGAATGGGAATCATCGCGGGCAGCGCCTGCAAAAACATAGCGCTGGTTACGCTGCAATATGGCGTTGGCATGGCATTTACCCATGATTCCAGGCATTACTACAGCAGCGGTATGCATCAGTGTGAGCTGGGCCATATTACCGTTTATCCGGGAGGCACTCTCTGTAACTGCGGCAAACGGGGCTGTCTGGAAATGTACGCTTCCAGACTGGGCATCCCCCGGCAATTTCTGGAGGCTGTCCGGCAGGGGGCTGTCACTGACGTCAATCCCTATATCTTTGATGCTTCTCTCTATGATACCATCCGGGATCATGCCCTCAGAGGCGACCCGCTCTGCCTGCGTCTTTTTGAACAACTGGGCAAACTGCTGGGCAGCGCCTGTGCTTCCATGTGCACCCTTCTGGAACCGGATGTATTGATTTTATACGGAGGTCTGCTGGAGGACGGCACACTCTGGAAGGAAATATTTGAAACCTATTTCCGGGAAAATATTTTTCCCATGTGCCAGACAAAAATTCGTTATTCCACGCTGACGGCAGCCGCTCCCATGCTGGGAGCCGCCTTCTGTGCACTAGATATGTGTCTGGATGATTTTCTGGCCGAAGTGCTTTATGACAATGGTCATACCCGCACATAAAAGAAAGTAACAGCAGAAATTTCAAGCAGGCAGGGGAGCCCGGTTTGGTATGCATGCTTTACTATAGCAAAATATACAACACTCTGATTTTGATGTAGAAAGGCGAAAACCATGAAGAAAAAACATGCACTTACACTGGGCGTTGTCCCTACCCGCCGGAATCTCACCGGTGAATATTTCTGCAATGTGGACATTGCGCAGGCCAACAAACGGGCAATTGAACAGAAATTAACAGAAATGGGCATTGCGTTTGTCAACATTGATTTTCTCAATGAAGAAGGCATCATTTACAGCGGTCTGGACGCCGGAAAAGTGGCCGATTATATGCTGGAACAGAAAGTGGATGCCCTGTTTACCCCGCACTGCAATTTCGGAACCGAGGATGCCATCGCCAAAATCGGTAAGCTGACCGGCAAACCGCTGCTTCTCTGGGCGCCGCGGGATGCCTCTCCCGACGCCGCCGGCAACCGCTGTACCGACAGTCAATGCGGCCTGATGGCCACCGGAAAGATTCTGCGCCAGTTTGGTGTGCCTTTTACTTATATGACAAACTGCACACTGGAGGATCCGGTATTTCAGCGTACTATGAATACGTTTCTTGCCGCTGCGCAGATCGTAAAAAGCATGCGGCATCTTCGTATCGGCCAGATCGGTGTGCGGCCGGAACCGTTCTGGTCAGTCAAATGCAATGAACTGGAACTTCTGGAAAAATTCGGCACAGAGGTGGTGCCTGTTACCATGATTGAGCTGAAACAGCGATTTGATGCCATTCTTTCCGGCAAAGGCAGCGATCTGACAGATATGGTTTCCTATTATAAAGAGAATTTCCGGGTGCTTGTGGACGACGATGCACTGCTGCGCACGGCGGCGCTGATCCAGGCCATCCGCGGATGGGCCGAAGAAACACAGGTACAGGCCATTGCTTCCAGTTGCTGGGGCCCTATGCGGGACATCGGCGGTATCGCCTCCTGCTTTGCTTTTTCAGAGCTGACCGATTCCGGCCTTCCCGTTGTCTGCGAAACCGATGTGCACGGCGCCATTACCTCTGTCATCGCACAGGCGTCCACCCACTGGGAGAGGTCCTCATTCTTTGCGGATATTACCATGCGGCATCCTGAAAACAACAATGCGGAACTGTTCTGGCACTGCGGGGTCTTTCCCCGTTCCGTTGCCGCAAAAGATACCAGGCCGGTGATCGGCTGCAACTTTGACGAAGGCCGGCCCACTGTAGGCAACTTCCTGCTGGAGGATTCTCCCGTCACCCTTATGCGGTTTGACTGTTCGGAGAGCGATTACCGTCTGCTGATCGCAGAAGGCAGAACGGTTCCCGGCCCTGCCACAGGCGGCACCTACGGCTGGATTGAGTTCAGGGACTGGCCCCGTCTGGAGCATAAGGTGGTGACCGGGCCTTACATTCACCATGTGGCAGGCGTCCAGCAGCATGTGGCGCCCGCTCTTTATGAAGCCTGCCGGTATCTTCCGCACCTGACGGCGGATCTGGCCGAACCTTCTCTGGAGGAAGTCCTGGCGCTGCTCCGTTAACGGTTCCCGGTATCTCAAAAGGCTCCGCCGGCTGAAGTGAATCAGAATATACAGAAAGGATGAAACTATGAAAAAAACATACGATGTGGTCTGTATCGGATTTGTAGTTCAGGATATCATCATCACCAATATTCCTTTTGACGCCCTGAGCCGGGACACTTCCGTTGCCGACAGCGGAATCATCACTTCAGGCGGCGACGCCGCCAACGAAGCCGTTACCCTCTCCCGCCTGGGCAGCAGAGCCGCCCTTCTGGTCAAAATCGGAAGAGACAGTATCGGAAACAGCATTTACAGCACTCTGGAAAGCGAGCCGTTGGACCGTTCTCTGATCATACGGGACGATACGGCAGAAATGATGCTGGCCATTGTAGCCATCAAACCGGACGGCGAACGCTCTTTTCTGGTCAAACCGGGCAATGACGCCTGTCATCTGACCCCGCAGGATATTTCCGATGCGGTTCTGCAGCAGACACGGGCTGTCACCGTAGGAAGCCTGTTCTGCCTGCCGGGCCTGGACGGTATGGGCATGGCGGATATTCTGGCCCGTGCCGGAAGCTACGGCGCTCTTACGCTCTGTGATATGACCTATGACCTCAATCAGATCGGTCCGGCCGCCATGCTCCCTGTCTATCCCCATATCGACTACATCCTGCCCAGCCTGGAAGAGGCCATATACGCCACAGGGGAAACCGAGCCTCATAAAATTGCAGATTATTTCCTTGCCCACGGTGTGAAAAATGTAGTAATCAAGTTAGGCGGCGACGGTTGTTTCTTTCAGAACCAAAACGAATCCTTCTATACCGATCCCTACTGTCCGGACGTCATCCTGGATACCACCGGCTGCGGCGACACTTTTACAGGGGCCTTTACCCATGCGCTCTTAAAAGGATGGCCGCTGCGCAAATGCACTGCTTTTGCCTGTGCGGCAGGCGCATTAAACGCCACAGGCATCGGCGCCCACCACACCGTGGAAAGTGAAGCCCAGGTACTGACTTTTATGGAAAATACTCCCCGGAAACATCTTTCCCGCTATTAAGATTCTTTCTTTTTTGTCCGATATAAGGGATAGCAGAAGGAAATGCCAAAATAAGGCACAGAGCAGTTCAGTTCGGACAAGGAGGTTTTTCGGATGAGTGTAAACGGAGTTACAGCAAACAGCGGCGTAAATTATGACGCCTATGACAGCAGCAGTATCAAAAATACAGTTTCTGACAAAAAGACAGAAAGCTCTGCAGCAGGTACAGCTTCAGACGCGGCTACCGGCGTGGTATATGAAAAATCAGAGAACCAAAAGACCGATTCCGCCAAAACAACTTACAAGCCCAACACAGAGCTTGTGGCAAAGCTGAAAGCAGATGCGGAGGCACGCACTGCCCAGATGAGAAGTCTGGTGGAAAAGATGATGCTGGGACAGGGCAAGACATTCGGTACTGCCAACAACGACAGCATGTGGAAATTCCTGGCAGGCGGTAATTTCACTGTAGACGCGGCAACCAAAGCGCAGGCACAGGCTGACATTGCCGATGACGGATACTGGGGTGTGAACCAGACTTCAGACCGTATCCTTGATTTTGCCAAAGCCCTTTCCGGCGGCGATCCTGAAAAGATGGAAGAAATGAAAAACGCATTTATCAAAGGCTACAAACAGGCAACCGGTACCTGGGGCAAAGATCTTCCCGATCTTACCAGCCGTACCTATGATGCTGTGATGGAGAAATTTGATAAATGGAGTGAAGAATCCAAAAAGACAGATACCACAGAGGATACCACCCAGTCTCAGGCCTAAGCGGCCCGCACAGTTGCTGTATAAAGACAAAAACCTTCCGGAATCATCCGGAAGGTTTTTTATATTCCGAAACGCCGGGCAAAACCGCCTGCGCTCCCATCTGTATCCCCATAGCCTTTATCTTACAATCAGTATTTTATCCCCTGCCTTCAGGCTGTCTGTGCTCAGATGGTTGATCTCCCGGATCTGCTCCAGCGGTACATAATATTTCTTTCCCAGTCCCCACAGGTCATCCCCGTCCTTTGCAATATAAACCACGATCGTGGGCAGATCTTTGAGTATGTCCATATCCGGCTCTGAAATGGAAATATCCGCAATCGTTTCTTCTTCCGTGCTGCAAAATCCCAAAAGCCCGAATCCCAAAACCGCCTTGATATCAATTTCGGCGCTGCTTAATGCCGTCACCGAAAGCTGTTCAATAACCGGTGTTATATCATAATTGCACGCTTCGCTGACCCCCGGTGTCTCAAGTACATACCGAAACGGCAGTTCACTTTTGAAAGTAGCCAGCCCTTTTTCCTCATTTGCAAGATAAATTGCTTCCACTGTCAGGGTTCCCGTCAGCTCGACACCATCCTCCATAAGTGTCCTGTCATCAATCGACACCTCGCCGCTGCTATGACAGATTTCCGTCAAATCCGGCGCACCTGCCGGGAGTTTTACCTGTTCCGCCACACGGGTACGTCCCGATGTGCGCAGCATCAGCCGGCTGAACATCCCCTGCTTTCCGATGGCCCGCACTTCTTTGGATACCCCATACACATCTTTAAGAGCCTCAATCTGTTCTTCTTCATACAGTTTGACATCCAGATCCAGTACCAGATCCAGGCACACCACACGTTCTTCTCCGTCAAAATCACTCCTGGCCTCGGCTTCGCTGTGGCTGATATGCCAGGAAATATCAGGGATCATGGTTTCTCTGCTGCCCTGACATTCTATGATCTCCCGAAACGGTATGATCTTTTCCAGGCATTTTATCGGCCTCTCCTCTCCTTCTCCTTCATAGAGTATAAAGACCTGAATCTCCCCCTGCGCGGCAATCTGCTCGTTCAATGCCTCAAAGGTCATACCTGATATCCGGATTTCCTCCCAGATGATCTCAAAAATGTTAGGATAGCTCTGGGGCATCTCGATTTCCTCTTTAAACCGTAGAATATCCTTTTTCAATATGGCGATTTCCGTCAGGCACAGCAGGTTTTTTCTGGTTTCCACAGGCTCATCATGATACAGCTCTACAGCAATTTCTTCATCATAAAGCTCCTCTACGGAAAGAGTCAGAGAAATCAGCGCACGCACGCTCAGCTTTCTGGAATTGATCATATCAATGCTCAGATCTTCCAGTTCAGATACCGCCTCCACATTGTCCCCGCTTTTCACCCCATCCATATAGACCTGTTCTTCAAAGGGAAGCTGTCCGTCCATACGGCTTACCGTTCCCTCCTCCGTCCGGTAGAGGATCCAGAGTTCCAGCTTCCCTTTTACATTGACATGATCTTCTGTAGGCTTGATTTCCTCTATGACCACCTTGCCCCTCTGCAGGATGATCCGCTCCATATCCGGCTTCTGATCCGGTACATTTCTGTCATCCTCTAGGGTAATCTGGGTGGAAGCCCTGCACTTTATGCGATCCATATGTATTGTTTTCTTCATCAATTCCATCAAAAATACCTCCCTGCGTCTCCTTACACTAAGGTATGACACAGGGAGGTTCTTTATGACTGGACACAACCGATTATCTCATGGATATCCGTTATACCATTTTGCCTCATCCAGTTTTCCATGCCTTCCAGCACCTTGATCGTGGCACAGGGATCGGCAAAGTTGGCCGCCCCCACACTGACCGCCGTTGCGCCTGCCATCAGAAATTCAATGGCATCTTCACCGCTTGTAATGCCGCCCATCCCGATAATGGGAATCCGCACGGCGTGGGCACACTCATATACCATCCGTACCGCTACCGGTTTGATGGCCGGGCCGGACAGACCGCCAGTCCGGTTGGCCAGAGCAAAGGTACGTCTGGCAATATCGATTTTCATGCCTGTCAGCGTATTGATCAGTGACAGGGCATCGGCGCCTGCCGCCTCCGCTGCCCTTGCCATTTCCCCGATGTCCGTCACATTGGGACTCAGCTTCATGATGACCGGCTGACGGGCTTTCTGTTTGATCTGAGAAGTAATATCATACAGACAGTCCGCATTCTGCCCGAATGCAATCGCCCCTTCCTTTACATTGGGGCAGGAAACATTGATTTCCAGCAAGTCCGCTCTGGTATCCCCCAGCCGCTCCACCACTTCCAGATATTCTTCCATCGTTTTTCCGCACACATTGACTATGATCTTTGTATCATACTGCGCCAGAAAAGGCAGATCCCGCTCCATAAAAACATCGATCCCCGGATTCTGCAGACCGATGGCATTCAGCATCCCTCCATATACCTCCGCAATCCGGGGCGTAGGGTTGCCCGGCCAGGGATCAGCCGCCACTCCTTTGGTCACCACTGCCCCCAGTCTGCCGATCTCCACAAATTCTCCGTATTCCATACCGGATCCAAAGGTACCGGAGGCCGTCATCACCGGATTTTGAAAAGTGACCCCCGCTATCGTTACTTCCGTTTTCATCCTATGTCCACCTCGCTCGCCTCAAACACCGGTCCCTCAGTACAAATCCTCGCATTGTTCACATGAGAGTGAGCATCCTTCCGGGTCGTTTTGCACACGCAGCCCAGACAGGCGCCCACACCGCAGGCCATCCGCTCTTCCAGAGACAGATAAGCCGGAATATCCCTCTCACCGGCATAGTGTTTTACTGCCCGCAGCATTGGCATAGGCCCACAGGCATAGATCACATCCCCTTCCAGTCCATGCGCCATAAGAGCATCCATCACATTTCCCCGAATGCCGACGCTGCCGTCCTCTGTCGCCGCATAAAAAGGGCCGCACTGCTCCAGGTCCTCCTGCAGGAACAGATGATTGTCCCGATAACCGGCCAGGACGGTTTTCTCTCCCGGCAGCTCTCTGGCGAGCTGCAGCAGCGGGGGAATGCCGATGCCGCCGCCCAGCAAAAGCGCCCTTTTTCCTTCCGCCTCTTTCAGCGGAAACCCGTTGCCCAGCGTTCCCATCAGTGCGATGTCCTCTCCCGCCCGGTATCCGGCAAATTCCCCTGTCCCTTTTCCTGCAACACGATAAACGATACGCAGCCGCCCGGCTTCCTTCTCCACCTGACAGATGCTGATGGGTCTTGGCAGTATGGTGCTTTCCGCCCTGGGATAAATCATAACAAACTGCCCTGGCGCAGCCTGCTGCGCCAGATGGGTTTCTATCCACATATCAAAAATACCCGGCGCCAGTTCTTTTTGGGAAATCACCTTTCCAACTTCTTTTCTCTTTCGTTCCATGCCCGTTCCTTTCTTACTTTGCCTGTTCCTGATATACCAGCCTGCCGCCGCAGACCGTCCCTTTCACCTTTCCTGTCAGTTCCATCCCCAGGAAGGGAGAATTGCAGGAACGGGAAACAAATCCGTCCACCCGGAAATGCTCCGATGGATCAAACAGGACCATATCCGCCCATCCTCCTTCCCGCAGACAGCCCTGCTCCAGACCATACAGTCCGGCCGGATTATATGTCATCTTTTCCAGAAGTGACATAAGTGTCAGATATCCCGGCTCTACCAGATACGTGATGCCCAGCGCCAGCGCTGTCTCCAGACCAATAATGCCGCTGGGCGCTTCCGTGATCGGCTTTGCCTTTTCTTCTCTGCTGTGAGGCGCATGGTCTGTGGCAATCAGATCGATGGTCCCGTCCTGCAGCCCTTCTATAATCGCAAGCCTGTCCGCCTCTTCCCGTACCGGCGGATTCATTTTGGCAAGCGTACCGTACCTGATGGCCGCATTTTCATTGAGCGCTATATGATGGGGCGTTGCTTCCGCATACACACGGATACCCTGTCTTTTTCCACGACGCACCAGTTCCACCGCTTCCCTCGTGCTGATGTGCTGAATCAGGATCGTGGCCCCCGTCTCTCCCGCCAGCCGGATATCCCGCTCCACCATAGTGATTTCCGCCTGCCGGGAAGCGCCTCCGATGCCGTAATGGGCCGATGCCGCTCCGGCATGGATCCCCGGATTGACAATATAGGCCGGGTCCTCCTCATGAAAACTCAGTACCGTTCCCAGTCTGGCCGCCTCCTGCATGGCGCGTCTTGCCACATCCTCTTCCAACAGCGGTATCCCGTCATCGGTAAAACCTGCCGCTCCTGCCGCCAGCAGCTCTTCCATATCAGTCAGCTCCCGGCCCTGCTGCCCTCTGGTCACAGCACAGCAGCTTTCCACACGTATCCCTGTTTCCCGTCCTTTTTGCAGTACATAGGCAAGGATCTGCGCATTGTCCACAGCCGGTCTGGTATTGGCCATCAGCACCACTGTAGTAAATCCGCCTTTTGCGGCTGCTCTGCTGCCGCTTTCTATATCCTCCTTGTAGAGAAAGCCCGGATCCCGGAAATGCACATGTACATCCACAAGCCCCGGCGCCACCGTCAGCCCGGCGGCATCAAAGACCTGCATCTCGCGATCCGCCTGTAAATCCTCCCAGGTATGTCTGTCTCCCATGCGCAGGATCCGGCCGTCCTGTACCAGAATATCCAAATGCTGCGCCCGGCCTGATCCGGGATCTATCATAAAACCGTTTTGAATCAAAAGTCTCTTATCCCGCTTTTGTCTCTCACTCATTCCAGCAATCCCCACTCTCTGCGCAGCTTCTGGTAAGTATTCGGCCCTCCGCCGACGCCATTGTTATTGGCGCTCCATCTGCCGGGGCCATACAGCCTGTTTTCAGCCCCCGGAATATCCCGGAGCACCTCCCCGACAGCTTCCAGTACACCTTCCGGAGCTGCATGAATCCCATACTCCACCAGCGTCACATCTCCCACCGGAATCCTCTGCAGCTCTTTGCTGTCCACATGGTAATAGGGATACTCGTTCCCGATGGACAGATAGACCCGATATGTATGCCCGCTGAAATACAGACAGGCAAATTTACCGCCGCTCTGATGCAGTACCAGCGCAGTCTCATAGGGCTGATAAACGATTTTTTTCAGCCGCTTTACATAAATGCCTTCTCCCTGGAGCTGAAACTCTATGGCCAGCCATCTCAGCTCCCCGTCCAGCAGCCTTTGCAGCACATCTCTGATCCGGCTCTCATCCAGCTCTTCCCTGGTTCGGCATACCTCCGCTCCTGCCTCCCGGAAACGAAGCCGCTGCAGCGGCCCCATATCGATGCGCAGTTCTTTGATCCGTCTGCCGCCTGCTTTCTCCGTTTCCTGCCCTTTTCGCCCAAACAGCGAAAGGAGTTTCTTCCATAGTTTCTTCCACATTCCCATATCTGTTTCCTCTCAGCAGCTCTTAACAGTTCTTAGCAGTTCTCAGCAGCCCTTGCCAGGTTTTCCACTACGCCATCTGCCGCTGCCTATTCCATTCTTCTGCCGCTTATAGTAATTATAATAGTAAGAAAGCGCTGATGAAAGCGTTTCTCCGGAAAACCTTACTCAAACACAACTGTCTTATCCAGTTTTTCCAGCTTCACCACTATGTATGGATAAGACGGGCTTTCCTTTTTCGCCTCTCCCACTGACGGGCCCAGCAGATTGGTGTGTACATAAATCGCATTTTCTGTTTCATACAGCTCCGTTACAGAAATGCTGTACCCTCCCGTAGGCTGCCTTCCATATCCCACGCATATGTACAGCTCATTTTCATCGGCAAAGGTCAGGCGGAAACTTTCCCCCTTTTTCTCCTCCATCATCTGTTTCAGCTCCTGGGGAAGCTGCTCCTCCGACAGCACCGTAAATTTCAGATCGTTCAGCTTCTGCGTCTTATCCTGTGTTTTACCGCATCCCACCACAGCCGCCGTCAGAACCAGAACCAGCAGAACCTGCAGAAAACGGCTGCTTATCGCCCGCCCCTCCCCAAAGGCCGCATGGAGGCAGCTCCGTACAAAATCCATCCTTTGCTTCATGTTCCATCATCATCCAATAGGGTTTTGTAACCAATATATGTAAGAAACAGAAATATTATGACCGGTCTTGTCCATTTTGCCCAATTTTTATATATACAAATTAATCTTTTTGTATATTTATAAATCCGAATCCGTTGCACATCCTGCCTCTCTTGGATATAATAATAGGGTGGCTGCAGACCACGCAATACAAGGAGGTTTTTCATGATTCGTTTTCTGCTTACATCATCATTTGTTATATTGTTTTTGATTTTCAGCATTCCCATTCTGATCCTGGAATGGATCATAGGGAAATACAATCCCGAACTGAAAAACAGAACCACACAGGCGATGGTAAAATGGGCCTTCCGCGGCTGTTCCATACTGGCCGGCGTATCTCTGGAAGTGATCGGCAGAGAGCATATCCCGCAGGAAGGAGCCGTTCTTTATGTAGGCAATCACAGCAGTTATTTTGATATCGTGCTGACCTATCTGTGCTTTCCCCATCCCACAGGCTATGTGGCCAAAGCAGAGATGAGCAAACTGCCCCTGCTCTCCATCTGGATGAAAAACATCCACTGTCTGTTTCTGGACAGAAACAATATCAAAGAAGGCATGAAAGCCATCCTGAAAGGAATCGAGGAACTCAAATCCGGTATTTCCATCTGTATCTTTCCGGAGGGCACCCGAAATACCAGCCCGGATATCATACTTCCGTTCCGGGAAGGCAGTTTTCGTATGGCAGAGAAGGCAAAGTGTCCCATCATTCCCGTCAGCATCAACAATTCCAGCGCCGTCTGGGAGGCCCATCTGCCTGCCATGAAAAAAGCACATGTTATTATTGAATTTGGCGCTCCCATCCATCTGGAAGAGCTTTCCAGAGAAGAGCGGAAATTCCTGGGCGCTCACACCCGGAAAACCATTCAGGCAATGTACGATAAAAATAAAAAGCTGATTTAACTTCCTTTCAAAGCCTCCACAATGGCAGAAAAGCCCATACTGTGAGAGGCTTTTACCAGTACGGTGGTTCCTTCCGGAATCAGTCCGCCCCCGGCCAGCCTGTTCAGCAGCGCCTCTCTCGTCTCATAGTATTGGACAAAGGTATTGCTCAGAGTTTTTCCCTTTGCCTTGCAGCCGCCCTGATATATAAACCTGGCCAGACGTCCCACACAGATCAGTCCGGTCAGATGTTTCTGCACTGCATAGGCACCCACTTCCTTATGGAACTTTCCTTCCTTTTCTCCCAGTTCACCCATATCTCCCAATATGGCAACCGTCCGGCCTCCGGCTTCGGCCAGCATATCCAGCGCCGCCCGCATGGACATAGGATTGGCATTATAGCAGTCATCAATCAGGGTCAGTCCATTCAGCGCAATGATATTGCTGCGCCCGTTCACCGGTCTGACAGAAGCGATCCCTTCCGTAATCTCCTGTCTGGTCAGGCCAAACTGCTCACCGATTGCAGTAGCCGCCAGTGCATTCCTGACCATATGCTCACCGGGCAGACCGATCTTTACAGGAAAGCTGTCCGTCCCTGTATGGATCACCGCACGGCTTCCGTTCAGGCCATCATATACGATCTCGTCCGCATAGTAGGCATTTCTGTGATGCATACCGAACGTAACCGGTCTGCGGTTTTTGACCCGTTCGATATTTCGCAGCATATCGTCATCCCCATTCACATAGACCCGGCCATACTCCTGCATATATTCAAAGATTTCCGATTTTGCCTGTAATACTCCTTCTCTGGATTTGAGAAACTCCAGATGGCACTCCCCGATGTTGGTCAGGACACACACATCCGGCTGCACCATCCGGCTTAAACGGCGCATTTCTCCAAAATGATTGATCCCCATTTCCACCACTGCGATCTCATGCTCTCTGCGTATCCGCAGAAGTGTCAGCGGCACCCCGATTTCATTGTTATAATTCCCCTCTGTTTTCAGCACGCGGTATTTCCGCGCCAGTACGCCTGCTATAAATTCCTTTGTACTGGTCTTTCCCACACTGCCGGTAATCCCTATAATGGGAATGTGCTGCAGACGCCGATAGGCACTGGCTACTTCTCTCAATGCCTGAAAAGAATCCCTGACCACAATAAAATTACCCGAAATGCCTTCCGGTATCTGTTCGCATATTACACAAAGCGCACCTTTCTGCAGCACTTCACTGATAAAGCTGTGCCCGTCCACGCGCTCTCCCTTCACGGCAATAAAGCAAAAGCCTGCCTCCGCCTGACGGGAATCCAATACCACCCCCGCCACTTCTTTGTTCCGATCCGCTTCCGCGCCCCGGTATGTCCCGCCGCATGCCCGCACAATCCGTTCCAGTGTCATATTTTCCATATCCTATTTCCTCTGCTTCCGAAGCGATACTTCAATCAGATGTTCACATAATGTTTCAAAATCCATCCCCTGTGCCGCTGCTTCCTGAGGCAGCAGCGAGGTAGGCGTCATCCCCGGCAGCGTATTTGCCTCCAGGCAGAAAATCTCTCCCTGCCCATTCATCATAAAATCCATACGTGCATAGGCCTGCAGGCGCAGCGCCCGGAATGCCCCTTCGGCAGCCTGCCGCAGACGCATCTCAGCCTCTTTGGGAATATCCGCAGGGCAGGTTTCTATCGTACTGCCAGCCTGATACTTGTTTTTATAGTCATAAAAGCCCTCCAGCGGTGCGATTTCAATTGCAGGCAGCGCTTTCCCTTCTATCACGCCCACAGAAAACTCCCGGCCTTTGATATACTGTTCTACCAAAATCTGGCTGTCATAATAGTAGGCTTCCTGTTTCGCCGCCTCATAAGACGCCTGATCCTCACATATGTACACACCCACACTGGAACCGCCGCTGCATACTTTTACCACGCAGGGAAAGGAAACCGGCTCCGGCTCCGCCTCTCCCTTTTTCATGGCAAAGCTGCCGGGGGTAGGAATCTGATTTTGCAGAAAAATCTCTTTTGTCAGCGCTTTATCCATCGCTATGGCGCTGCTGACATAATCACTGCCTGTATACCGAATGCCCATCAGATCAAAAGCGGCCTGTATCCTGCCGGTTTCTCCGTCTCCGTGCAAGGCCATAAACACAATATCTGCCTGCCTGCAGATATCAATGACGTGAGGGCCGAAATACATACTGTCGCCATCCGGCCGCATAGCCCTGACGCTTTCCAGATCCGGATGGGTCAGCATGATTCTGGACGTACCCTCTTCCCGGACCTTCGACGAAGCAAATACCTCCTCTGTAACTGCTCCGTCATATCCCAGGTACACGTCCAACAGCATAACCTGATGGCCCCTATTGCAAAGCGCCTGAAAGATCATGGAACCGGAAGAAAGCGATACATCCCTTTCCGTACTGATTCCGCCTGTTAAAACAACGATTTTCATATCGTTCCATCCTCCCCTTTTGTCTATAGTTCCTGTTTTTGATTTATGTACTATAGTATTTTTATGCACCGTTGGCAAGCCGTTCACTGAGCAGAAACAGCAGGGCAGAAATCTGCACCGCATCCTCCATCACATCCTCTTCCTGCAGCTCCTGCTCTTGCCGATAGGATACATAACAGATACTGCCCGGATTGCGTCCCAACAGATAATGAAAATGATTTTCGATCACCGTACTGTATTCATGATTGGTGATAATATGATTGACCAGACAGATCCGAAGTGTCTGCTGCAGCAAAGTTGATGTCTCTACTTCTCCCGGCTCCCCATAGATCAGAAAGCTGTTCTGACCGGCCCGTTCCGCAATCGCTTCCGCCTCTTCCATAATTTTCTTCATCATGGCATCACACAACTCTATGTCCACCGGGTTCTTGGTATTCATATATGTGATACTGCCAAAAAACTCCAGATCCGTCAGGGACGTTTCCCGCTCTGTCCCGGCCCGCAGGTATTCCTCCGCCAGCCCCAGATACTGTCGGCTCCCGGTCATGCGGTACAGTTCCGCCGCTGCCAGAGCGATCAGGTCATCCGAAACAAACAGATCCTTTTCCGCGCATTTCCAGGCTTCCTCCGCTGCCTGCAGGCATTCTCCCGCCAGCTCCTCATCGTCATTCCTGGTCAGATAGGCATATTTCGCCAGCACTGCCGCCAGATATCCCCACTGGATGCCGTTTATGTTACCGTTTTTCGTCTGTTCCATCAGCCGGACTGCTTCATATCTGCACAGATCCAGAATATCAGGTATTCCATTGCCGCTTTCCGGGATGCCTATATCGTCTGTATACACTTCCGGAAACATCTCATAAGAAAGCAGCAACTGAAACATACTCTGACAGCTTTCCGTCAGCATGCTTTCTTTATCTGTCCCGCTCTGCCAGCCGCTGCCCGTTCCGTTCCGCCCGTTTCCCTGCATATCATACAGCCGTGTACATCCCCGCAGAAAAAGAGAATAGTACAGATTGTCGTGAATCAGGAAGGGATAAGATTCTCCATACCGGTCAATCTGAATATAATAGCTCCCCGGATTCCGGTAATCGGAAAAGTCTCCGTAACCATTATATTCCGCTTCGCTTTCCTCATTCCCTTTCTTTTCTATCGTCCCCGTATAAACAATCTGTCCGCTCTGCGCCTCCCGCAGTGTGAAGGTGTCCGGCAAATCAGTCCCCTGAAAGACAACGATCTTTTCTTTTTCCGGTTCATAGCCCATCCTGTCAATGCATACACCGGGGACAGCCGGCGCCAGCTCTCCCTGGCTTGTCTCTCCTGCCGGCGCCGTCTCCACATGTTCTGTCGTTCGGGACACATCTGACTGTCCAAAGCTGCCGCAGCCTGCCGACACGATGGATACTATAATGCATATGCTGCATAACAATAAACAGAATCTTTTTTTCATTGTTACAGTATACTATTTTTATCCCGTTTGGTAAAGCATTTGCCTTATAAAAAAGAATCCTGTCTGGAGGATTTTCCGCCTGCGGCCGGCCCATTTGACGGCATATTTCCAGTATGATTCCGATATACTACCTTTCCGTCAATCACAGTCATCAGAGTATTGGTAAACACCTCCATCGGATTGCCGTCAAAAATGGCGATGTCCGCATCTTTGCCTTCTTCCAGCGAGCCTACCCGGCCGGCCACATTGCAGATCTGCGCAGCATTGATCGTAATAGCCCGCAGTCCTTCCATCAGAGGCAGCCCTGCCTTCACTGCCAGGCCCGCGCAGAGCGGCAGCGACGCAATCAGAGAAACGGGATGGTCTGTGGTAATCGCCGTTTTGATCCCATGCCTGTGCAAAATGCCTGCTGTCTTAAAAGCCATATTCTGTACCTCAATCTTGCTCCGGCTGGCCAGATCAGGACCCACGATGGCCGGAAACCCGGATGCTTTGATCTCTTCCGCAATCATATGTCCTTCACTGCAGTGATCCAGCGTCATGGTAAGCCCAAATTCCTCCGCAATCCGGATGGCGGTAAAAATATCATCCACCCGATGCACATGGGCTTTCAGGGGAATCTTCCGCTCCAGGACAGGCATCCATGCCTCATAATGAAAATCCGGTTCAAAATCATCCTGATTTTTCTCTTTTTTTCTTTTATAACAATTAGCCTTTGTCAGCTCTTCCCGCAGCATGGCCGCTATTGCCATGCGGGTGGACGGAGATTTTCCCTGGCCGCCGTAATTTACCTTGGGATTTTCTCCGAATGCCACCTTCATAGCCGCCGGAGCCAGTACGATCAGATCGTCGATTCTCCGCCCCTTTGTTTTTACAAAGGCAAACTGTCCTCCCACCACATTGGAACTGCCCGGCCCGATCATGGCGGATGTGATACCGGCACGCACTGCATCGTCAAAAGCTGCATCCATGCTGTTAATGGCATCGATGGCACGCAGTTGGGGTGTGATGGGATCCACTGTTTCATTACAGTCATCCCCTTCCATCCCTTTTTTCTCTTCCGTGATTCCCATATGACAATGGGCTTCTATGATGCCCGGCATCACCCAGTTTCCGCCTGCATCAATGTACGTATCTTCTTCCTGGTCTTTTTCGCTCCGGTGAAGCGCCCCACAGACTTCCTCATAAGTAAATCCGGTACCTGCCCGCAGGATCTTTCCGTCCTGCGCAGCGATACAGGCATGCTCCATCCGCTCCGGCATACCCTCTGCCATCGGATACAGCGTGGCGTTCGCAATAAAAAGCATACTATCACCTCTCTCGTCAGTGAAGTAGTATGCTTCTTTTTTTCCCTATTATGCATCAGAGGATCAGGGAGTCTTTTCTGCTTCGGATCAAAGCCAGCTTTTCTTTTCTGGTATACTGCTTGACTTCATATTCCCGCCGCATGGCTTCCTGTTTGGTGGCAAAGGTTTCATAGTATACAAGCCTGACCGGCGTGCGGCTTCTCGTATAAGCCGCCCCCTTTTTCGCATTGTGGGCCTGTATTCTCTTTTCCAGATTGTTTGTCCACCCGGTATACAGGCTTTTATCGCTGCATTCCACCATATAGGTATAACATATCATTGGTATCTCCCTGATCCTTTTGACTATTCCAGATTGCTCAGCGGGTTGACCGGTCTGCCGTCCTTTGTCAGCTTAAAGTACACATTCGGCCCTTCCACACTGTAATATTTGGTAGGCGCTGCCACCTTGCCGATGATATCCCCGGAGCTAATTATATCCCCTTTTAATACCATAATATCCTTTAACTGGCCGTAGGTCAATTCATATCCGTTGCCAATGTCCACTGTAACAGCCTGTCCAATCTCCGCATTTTCAAATACAGACAGTACCTTCCCGTCTGCGGAGGCTGTGATGTTTTCTCCCTCCGAAGCCGCTATGACGATAGCCGGACTGTATTTGTACTGCTGAAGTGTGGGGAAATATACCGTCTTATCCATACTGTAATTAATCAGTACATTGCCTGCCACCGGCCATCCAAGATTGTCCTTTTCATGGAAAGAAAGGGCTTTGGCAGCTTCCATAGATGCGGTTTCCACTGCCTGACTCTGCTCGGTTTCGCTGTCATCAGGCTCTGTGGACTGGGTTTCCTCACTCTCTCTGGCGCCTTCCTCTGCCATGTCCTTATTGGCAGTCTCATCCTCCGACGCTCTGGCGCTTTCCTCGTTGTCCCAGGCATTGGTTACTCCCTGGGAGGAAGCCTCCTGAAAATTGGGATCATAATCCAGATCATTTCCCTGTGCCGGATTTTCCGCGGTCTGATCCTGCTCAACCGATTCGGCAATTTCTTTTGTCTTATCTTCGGTTTTCTTTTCCAGTGCGCTCATGTCCACCACATAACCGTCTTTATCCGCTTCATTCTTTTCTTTCACATAAAAACCGGTCATGGTCAGAGCTGTCAGGACAAATACCGAAGAAACCAACATAATAATTCTTTCTTTTTTCATTGTGGAACGATTTCTTCTCATGCTTATCACCTCATCCCCAGTCTTGCCACTTACGGTTTCTTTTATTCAGTTTTTTACAATTTCACAATCCGGGAAAAAATAGCCCAGAATTTCCTGATACTCCTTTCCTTCCTTCCCCATTTCATTGGCTTCATACAGACTCATCCCCAGTCCGTGGCCGATTCCTTTTGTTACAATATACAGCCTGTTCTTATCCTGTTCCACTGTAAAACAGGCGGAAGCCAATCCCAGCTTAGCCCGGAACTGCTCTCCGGAAATCCTCTTTTCCTTCCAGGTCATCTCTGTGACATAACCTGCACTGTCCCATACAAGTTCGATATCCTCCCAGGCCACCTCTTCCTCCGAATCAAACATTTCACCCAGCGTCTTTGCTATCTCACTTTGAGTCAATATGATCTCCTGTTCAAAATGTTCCGAAAAAGGGTCCGCAGTGCAGGGCACTGACTGCAGATAAGGATAAGTCTCCTGCAAAGCCAACCCCTCGCCGCTCCGGGTCATCCCGGCGCTCAATGGAAAATAGGGAAGCTCCACAGGGATTCCCTCATACTGCATGATCTGATCTCTCGTGTCATACACTGCGTCCGCCAGTTTTTCATACTGCTCTGCATAGGCATCTCCCCATTTCTCCTCCAATTCCCGGACCGTTAAAAAGTTCTGTCCCAGATCCTGACAATAGATCCGCTCGCTCCCCGCCTCCTGTGCAAACCATACCGCATTGGTACGCAGAATAACCGCCTGCGCCCTGCATGCCTGCGCCGAAAAATCCTCCGGTACTGTCACCGCCAGCGCACCGATCAGATATTCCTCCAAAGGCACCTCCTCCCGTCCTGCCAGGCTTTCCGTTACTACCACATACCGGCTGTGGGCCGATACGGCAGTGCTGCCCGATTGTTTTTCATGAAAGCAGCCATACAGAAACACCAGTCCC
This sequence comes from Lachnospiraceae bacterium, assembly GCA_009774625.1. GTDB lineage: Bacteria > Bacillota > Clostridia > Lachnospirales > Lachnospiraceae > VSOB01. The sequence goes on along the minus strand of VSOB01000006.1, from coordinate 55,920 downwards.
ACACAAAAAAGAACTGCTGCCGACAGATATCTTCCATTGGATACAGTTCTTTTTCCGTTTATGCGCATTCGCCTCATGGAAATCTCCGAACCTGTTATGCTCTTTCTATAAGTATGAGATTCCCCTTGCTTTTTATTCTGTTTTGCCGCAATTTTTTCTGTTATTTTGCCATGTCCACATGCTGCACTGTACCGACGGTTCCATTTTCGTACAAAAAGATGCCTGTGCTGCGGATAAACGCATTGGTCTGATTGTCTTTCATGGAATTCAGTGAAAAATCAGTGGATTGATTTTTCAGGCAGATCGCACCGATCCCTTTCTCAGAAACATGATACAACTGATCCTTTCCGTTTTCATCCTTTGTCCAGATCAGCAGCTTTTCCCAAATCGCATCATCCTCGTCGATCCAGCCGTTGCCGTCGTCATCATACTTTGCCAGATCTGCAAAGCCATTGCCGGACTGGGGCCCGAACAGTTCCGTGCCGTCGTTGATCTTACCGTCGCCGTTTTTATCAATCGCCAGATAACCGCTGCCTGCACTCAGCTCTGATATCTCGTCCAGAACGCCGTCCCCGTCGATGTCGAACAAAAACTTCTGATCCGATACAGACGCCACATTGCCGTCCAGATTGATGACCAGCGGATCACAGGTCTGTACATTATGGTACATCATCTCATAGGTCTGCTGATAAGTGCTCTGGAAGCTGCGGCTCATCTCCATCTCCAGATTAAACTCTATCTTTCTTCCGTCAGCAGTCACCACACTGCCCGTGGTCTGGAAAGAGGTATTCTCCTCTTCCATGTAGGTTTCACTGATCGAAGTGGAAAATACAGTGGTCGAAATAGATGCACCGCCTGCAGAGCTGCTGCCTTCCCATATGGAGCTGGAGGCGCTTTGCCTGTTTCCACTGAATAGCCCCATCAGATACCTGATGCACTGCTGTCTGATCCGGTTGTAAGAGTCCATCTCACCCCGCATGGAGACTCTGGATATCCCGGACATGGAATATTTGTTTTGCATATCCAGCATGGCATCCTTCTGATTTCCTTTTCCTGTTCGTTTGCCCTCATCTTTGTCTGAAAGCATACCATTGAAAGTCAGGCTTCCTTCCTTTCTTCCCAAAAAGCCGGCATATGTACGGCTCGTAAAACTTACTGATTTTTTTGTGACAGAAGTATAACTTCTGGCGGACTCCATTCCTATTGTGCTGGAATTAATTCGCAATATTACCCCCGTTCCCTGATATCCCATTCTTCCATGAAAAAAGGACAGCATTTGGGTCCGGAACCTCCTGTTCCTCATCAAATACCATCCTTGGTCCATCAGCGTCATATATTTGCAGAAAAAGGCATTGGCCATGTACCCCTCTCTGTATTTAATATATCGACGCCCAGGTCAAAAACTTTAGACTCTGTTGTAATTAATCAGGCAGCCTTTCAAAATAATCTGCCTTTCTTCCTCTGTCATTTCCGAAAGCCGCAGGGTAAACGCCTCCAGCCCGTCTTTCTTTACCGCATAAGCCGTCACCTCAGACGCTGCCTCTTCTATTGCCTTACGGATGCCCGGAAGGAAAAGATAGTCCAGATTGGCAAAGGGCAGCTCTCCCCTGTCGATCAAAAACGGCAGCATACCCCAGTTGATCAGATTGGAGCGATAGCGTTTGGTGGCATACTCATGGGCGATATTGGCCCATCCTCCCAGCACCTTCTGACAGGAAGCTGCCTGTTCTCTGGCTGACCCGTCTCCCGGTTTCACTGCAAAGATCACCGAACCGAATCCCATATTTTGATATGCCGTCTCCGGGAACTGTCCCTGTACGGCCTTCATAATCTCCAAAAGTTCCGGCTTTTCCTCCGCAGGACATCTGCCCTCTGTCAGCGCCTTCTGGGCAAGCTGGATGTCTTTGGCCCGTCCCACATACTCCGGTACTTTCCTGGACAGGGTAAACTCTGCCAGTCCCAGCGGATTGGAACGATAAGAAGAAGTCTCTCCGGAGGGAATCAGTTCGTCCGTGGTAGTCACCGGATCATGGATTTCGGCCACAACCTGCAGCAACAGATTTTCCGGCAGAGCCGCCATCTCCGGCCAGTCCTTGATATTAGGCCCAAGCTGAATCTCCACAGACGGGTCTGCCTGTCCTTTGGAATCAAACACACGGTTTTTATAAATATTGGCATCAAAATGATATGCATACCGTTTCAGTGTCCCGTCAAATTCTGTGGCGGGCGTCAGCACGCCCTGGTTGGCTGCCGTCGCCGCGATGGATCTGGCATCCATCAACGCCACAGAAGAAATCTGTCCGCTCTGCAGCTTGGAACCTTCCCGGTTGGGGAAGTTTCTGGTGGAATGGCGGATGGAAAACGCCTGGTTGGCCGGTGTGTCGCCCGCTCCGAAGCAGGGACCGCAGAACGCGGTTTTCAGCACCGCGCCGGTTTCCAGAATCGCCGCCGCACAGCCGTTTTGAATCAGTTCCATATAGATGGGCATAGATGCCGGATAAACGCTCAGTGTAAAGCCTCCTGTCCCGATGGAAGCGCCCTGTAGAATATCCGCCGCCGCACAGATGTTTTCAAAACCGCCGCCTGCACAGCCTGCAATAATGCCCTGGTCCACCAGGAATTTTCCGTCTTTTATCTTATCTTTTAACGAATATTCCACAGCGCCGCCCAGGCTCACCTGCGCCCGTTTCTCCACATCCGCGATCACATCCATCGGATTTCTGCGCACTTCGTCAATGGTATAGGTATTGCTGGGATGGAACGGCATGGCAATCATCGGTTCGATTTTATCCAGCTCCACCGTCACCAGGCCGTCATAATAAGCCACCGCTCCCGGCGCCAGCTCTGCATATTCCTCCGTCCGTCCGTGAATCTCATAAAATTCCCGGATGGTATCGTCGGTTGTCCAGACAGAGGACAAGCATGTAGTCTCGGTTGTCATCACATCGATACCAATACGGAAATCCGCACTCAGCCCCTGTACACCCGGTCCCACAAACTCCATCACTTTATTGTTCACATAACCCCGCTCAAATACGGCGCCGATGATGGCAAGCGCCACATCCTGCGGTCCGACTCCCCTTCGGGGTTCTCCGGTCAGATAAACGGCCACTACCCCCGGCATGGAAATATCATAGGTCTGGTTCAGAAGCTGCTTGACAAGCTCCGGTCCGCCTTCTCCCATCGCCATTGTCCCCAATGCGCCGTATCGGGTATGGCTGTCGGAGCCCAGTATCATCCTGCCGCCTCCTGCCAGCATCTCTCTGGCATACTGATGGATCACTGCCTGATGCGGTGGTACGTATACCCCGCCGTATTTCCGGGCACAGGAAAGCCCGAACATATGGTCATCTTCATTGATGGTGCCGCCCACTGCACAGAGCGAGTTGTGACAGTTGGTCAGTACATAGGGCATGGGGAATTTTTCCAGTCCCGATGCCCTGGCTGTCTGTATGATGCCCACAAACGTAATGTCATGGCTGGTCAGTTTGTCAAAGCGTATTTTCAGCTTTTTCATGTCGCCAGAAGTATTATGACGCTCCAGAATCCCATAGCTGATGGTTTCTTTGGCCGCTTCTTCCTTTGTGATACTCTTCCCCGTAAGACTTTGGATTTCCTCCGCCGCTCTGGGAGAATCCTCCACGATGCGGCTCCCTTTTATCAGATATACGCCGCCGTCGGATAAACGTATCATATTTGCCTCCTTATTCATAACAACAGAAAGTTCACGCAGCGTGCTTTCTATTGTTTGATCACTACCTTGTCCAGATGCCAGATCTCATCCACATACTCCTGGATGGTACGGTCGGATGTAAACTTACCGGAGCATGCCACATTCAGAATGGCACTCTTTGCCCAGCCGGCCTCATCCCGGTATGCCGCCTCCACCCGCTTCTGCGCCTCCGCATAGGAACGGAAATCCTTCAGGATAAAATAAGTATCTGCCCTTGACGTACTGAGTGTATTCAGCAGAGAGTTGTACAGATCCCGGAACAGCTCCGGATTGTCATGGCAGAAGGTACCGTTGATCAGCTCCATCAGTACCCTGCGTACATCCGGATCCTCATTGAAGATCTCCATCGGATTGTATCCGCCATAGTTTTCATACTGAATCACTTCGTCTGAACTGAGGCCGAAGATAAATGCATTTTCTTCTCCCACTTCTTCCACGATCTCCACGTTGGCGCCATCCATTGTACCTAAAGTCAGTGCGCCGTTTAACATAAACTTCATATTGCCGGTGCCGGAAGCCTCCTTGCTGGCTGTGGAAATCTGTTCCGATACATCCGCTGCCGCAAAGATCCACTCTGCGTTGGACACTCTGTAGTTTTCAATAAACACCACTTTGATGCGGTCCCTGATATCCGGATCGTTGTTTACCACATCTGCAACAGAGTTAATCAGCTTGATGGTGAGTTTTGCAATTTTATAGCCTGCGGCCGCTTTGGCGCCGAAAATAAAGGTTCTGGGATAAAACTCCATATCCGGATTGTCTTTCAACTGATTATAAAGGTACATTACATGCAGAATATTCAAAAGCTGTCTTTTATATTCATGGAGACGCTTTACCTGTACGTCAAAAATAGAGCGGGGATCCACATCGATACCGTTATGCTCTTTGATGTAAGCGGCCAAACGTACTTTGTTACGATATTTGATATTCATAAACTCATGCTGTGCCTTTTTGTCGTCTGCATAAAGAGCCAGCTTGCTGATGGCGGAAAGGTCTGTGATCCACTCGTCCCCTACCTTTTCTGTCACCCATTTGGCCAGCAGCGGATTGCCGTGCAGAAGGAAACGCCGCTGTGTGATGCCGTTTGTCTTATTGTTGAATTTCTCAGGCATCATTTCATAGAAATCTTTCAGCTCCTGCTTCTTTAAGATTTCTGTATGCAGCCTTGCCACACCATTGACAGAATAACCTGCCGCAATGGCAAGATGGGCCATCTTCACCTGACCGTCATAGAGAATCGCCATCTTGCGCACCTTCTCATGGTTGCCGGGATATTTTTTCTCGATCTCCTGTACAAATCTGCGGTTGATCTCTTCAATGATCTGATAGATTCTGGGCAGCAGTCTGGAAAACAGCTCAATCGGCCATTTTTCAAGAGCTTCCGCCATAATCGTATGATTGGTATAGGCACAGGTCTTTGTAGTAACCGCCCAGGCTTCCTCCCATGTCAGGTAATATTCGTCCATCAGCACACGCATCAGCTCAGCCACCGCTACCGTAGGATGGGTGTCATTCAACTGGAAGGTGGCCTTCTCATAGAACTTGCGTACATCCTTATGACTTCTCATATATTTGGACACTGCCTCCTGTACAGAAGCAGAAATAAAGAAGTACTGCTGTTTCAGACGCAGCTCCTTGCCGGCATAGTGATTGTCATTGGGATAGAGCACCTCCACAATATTTCTTGCCAGGTTTTCCTGCTCCACCGCTTTCTGGTAATTGCCCTTGTCAAAAGAATTCAGCTCAAAGCACTCGATCGGCTGCGCATCCCAGATACGAAGCGTATTCACTACCCCATTGCCATATCCCACAATAGGCAGATCATAGGGAACCGCTTTCACGGACTGATATCCTTCCTGTACAAAATGCTGTCTGCCGCTCTCGTCTGTACGCACTGTTACATAACCGCCGAATTTCACCTCTTTGGTATATTCAGGACGCCGCAGTTCAAACGGATTGCCGTCCACCAGCCAGTTATCCGGCACTTCCACCTGATATCCGTCCCGGATTTCCTGCTTGAACATCCCATAACGATACCGGATCCCGCATCCGTAAGCCGCATAGCCCAGCGTAGCCAGAGAGTCAAGGAAGCAGGCGGCCAGACGTCCCAGACCGCCGTTGCCCAGCGCCGGATCCGGCTCCTGATCTTCGATTACATTGATATCCACACCCAGCTCTTCCAATGCCTTTTTTACATCTTCATATGCCTGCAGATTGATCATATTATTGCCAAGCGCCCGTCCCATCAGAAACTCCATGGACATATAATAGACGATTTTCACATCCTGCTTCTCATATGCCTTCTGGCTGTCCATCCAGTGATCCACCACTGCGTCTTTGATCGCATAGGAAACTGCCTGAAAGATCTGCTGGGGTGTTGCTTCCTGCATGGTTTTACGATACAGTGTTCTGACATTGTACAATACACTCCGCTTGAATAATTCTGTATCAAAGGAAAGTTTTTTTACCTGCTTCTTTAACATGTCTTTCTCCTCTTTTTGTGATAATTACCGTGCTGCCTTTTTCTGCAGGAACCTGCCGGGGCCGTCCTTTTCGTCTGATTTTTACCGGCCGGGCAGATTCCCGCCGTTACGCTTCCCGCAGAAGCATAACTCATCGGTATGAGTATACCATCTTTTTTACAGTTTTTCCACACCAACCGTTACATTCTCGCCATTGATGTTCCATTCTTTCCAGTTGGCCGCCGCTTTGTCATATAAAATCTGATCCGCCAGCACTTTGGTCTGAATGCTTTCCGCATTTTTCTCCACGATCTCCGCAATGCTGTCATTGCCTTCAATGGAAACCAGAATATGATCCATGACCTCAAATCCTGCTTCCTTTCGCATAGTCTGGATTTTGCTGATGATTTCATAGACAAAACCTTCTTCAATCAGCTCTTCTGACAGTGAGGTATCCAGCACCACCGTAACGCCGCCGTAGCTTTCGGACACAAACCCCTCCACCTGAGCTGCATCGATGAGCAGATCGTCCTTTTCCAGCACTTCCTCTCTGCCGTCCAGAAGAATCGTCAGCGTACCTTTCTCATTGATCTCATCCATCGCCCGGTTGCCGTCCAGGCCAGCCAGCACTTCTTTCAGAGCGCCCAACTGTTTGCCGAACCGTCTGCCCAGCGTCTTTAACTGGGGTTTAAATGTATAAGTGGTAAATTCTCTTACATCCTGGGAATAGATCACAGCCTTTACATTCAGCTCATCTGCGATGATCTCTTTGTAGAAATCAGGCAGCTCGGCGTCCGCCTTCACATACATCTTCCCGATCGGCTGCCGGTTTTTGATGTTGGCCGTATTTCTGGCGGCACGGCCCAGCACCACTGTCTGCAGCACGGCCTCCATATTCTCCTCCAGTGCGGTATCAATCAGCGCTTCCTCTGCTTTGGGGAAATCGCACAGATGAACGCTTTCCGGAGCTTTCTGATCCACGCTTCTGACAAGATTCTGATAAATCTGCTCTGTCATAAAAGGAATCATAGGCGCCGCCGCTTTCGCAACTGTCACAAGGGCGGTGTACAAAGTCATATAGGCATTGATTTTATCCTGCTCCATGCCCTTGGCCCAGAAACGCTCTCTGCCACGTCTTACATACCAATTGCTCATTTCATCCACAAATTCCTGCAGCGCTCTTGCCGCCTCCGGGATACGATACCGGTCCAGATCTTCATCCACTTCTCTGACAAGTGTGTTTAATTTTGACAAAAGCCATTGATCCATAACGGAAAGTTTGTCATATTCCAGCGTATAGCGGGAAGCGTCAAACTGATCAATATTGGCATACAGTACAAAAAACGCATAGGTATTCCAGAGAGTCCCCATAAATTTGCGCTGTCCTTCCATCACTGCCTTGCCATAAAATCTGTTGGGCAGCCAGGGTGCGGAATTGATGTAAAAATACCAGCGGATTGCATCTGCGCCGTACTGAGCCAACGCCTCAAAAGGATCAATGGCATTGCCTTTGGACTTGGAGAGCTTCTTGCCGTTCTCATCCTGTACATGTCCCAGTACGATCACGTTTTCATAAGGCGCCTTGTTGAACAGCAGCGTGGATTCCGCCAGCAGAGAATAAAACCATCCTCTTGTCTGATCCACAGCTTCCGAAATAAACTGGGCCGGGAACTGCTGCGCAAACAGCTCCTGATTCTCAAACGGATAATGGTGCTGTGCAAACGGCATGGCTCCGGAATCAAACCAGCAGTCAATCACTTCCGGCACCCGTTGCATTTCCCCTCCGCACTTGGGACACGTTATGGTAATTTCATCTATATAGGGTCTGTGCAGCTCCACCGTGCGGGCCGCCGGATTGCCGCTCATCTGCTCCAGCTCCTGTCTGCTGCCAATGGAATGCATATGGCCGCATGCGCATTCCCACACATTCAGCGGCGTCCCCCAGTAACGGTTTCTGGAAATACCCCAGTCCTGAATATTTTCCAGCCAGTCTCCGAAACGGCCTTTTCCGATAGATTCCGGAATCCAGTTTATGGTATTATTATTGCGGATCAAATCCTCTTTTACCGCAGTCATTTTGATAAACCAGGATTCTCTTGCATAATAAATCAGGGGTGCGTCGCATCGCCAGCAGAACGGATAGTCATGCTCAAACTTCGGCGCATCAAACAGCTTTCCCTCTTTGTCCAGATCTTTCAGGATCACCGGATCAGCATCTTTGACAAACAGTCCGGCATACGGTGTTTCCTCTGTCATATTGCCCCTGCCGTCCACAAACTGTACAAACGGAAGCTCATACCGCCTGCCCACCTGCGCATCGTCCTCACCAAAGGCAGGTGCGATATGAACGATCCCGGTACCGTCAGTCATGGTCACATAGCTGTCACAGGTCACATAATGGGCCTTTTTTTTCTGTCTGGCAGCCCCATCTCCCGCACACGCAAACAGCGGCTCATACTCTTTGTATTCCAGCTCTTTTCCGCTGCAGCTCTCCAAAATCTCATAAGCGGGCGTTTTCCCTTCCGGATCAGCCAGTTTTCCCAGTGTCTTATTGAGCAGCGCCTGGGCCAGATAATACGTATAGCCGTCTGCAGCCTTTACCTTCACATAGGTCTCGTCCGGATTCACACAGAGAGCCAGATTAGAAGGCAGGGTCCAGGGTGTGGTGGTCCATGCCAGGAAATACGCGTCCTCTCCCTTCACCCGGAAACGGACCACTGCGGAACGTTCTTTCACCGCCTTATAGCCCTGCGCCACCTCATGAGAGGAAAGCGGTGTCCCGCATCTGGGGCAGTAGGGTACGATCTTAAAGCCCTTGTACAGAAGTCCCTGATTCCAGATCTCCTTCAGCGCCCACCATTCCGACTCGATATAATCGTCATGATAGGTCACATAAGGATCGTCCATATCGGCCCAGAATCCCACTGTACCGGAAAAATCCTCCCACATTCCCTTATATTTCCACACACTTTCCTTACACTTGGAAATAAACGGATCCAGTCCGTACTCCTCGATCTGTTCTTTTCCGTCCAGTCCCAGCAGCTTCTCCACTTCCAGTTCCACCGGAAGTCCGTGAGTATCCCATCCGGCCTTACGCGGCACCATATATCCCTTCATCGTCCGATATCTGGGAATCATATCCTTGATGACTCTGGTAAGCACATGTCCGATATGCGGCTTGCCGTTTGCCGTGGGCGGCCCGTCATAAAACGTATACGTTTCGCCGTCTGTGCGCTGCTCCATGCTCTTTTTGAAAATGTCATGTTCACGCCAGAACTTTTCCACTTCTTTTTCTCTGTCCACAAAGTTCAAATCCGTTGATACTTTTTGGTACATCCTTTTCCCTCCTGCCTGCAAGATTCTCCGCCTGCGGCGGGCCGCTCCAGCGACATATTCCCACACCGCCCCAGTACAATCCATGTTTTGTCCTGTCAGGGAATTCAGGGGAATTTCCTGATTTCCTGATAGAACAAAAAATCCCTGCCCGTAAAAGGACAGGGATCAAAGTTCCATGTTACCACCCATTACGCATACTCCCTCTCTCTGTTCGAAATCGGTTCATATGGTTTCCCATAACGGAGGAACTCCGCCGCCGTTTACTCTGCCTCTGCATTTCATCTGCGGGACTCGAAAGTGATATTCGGCAATCCCCTACTGATACCGGACTTCCACCCTCTCCGGCTCGCTGTGATGTTCGGAAAAAACCTACTGTCTTTGTCATCGTCTTTCTCGTGAGTTATTATAAAATGGCCTTTTACCCTGTGTCAAGAGAAAAATCAGGCGTTTCTGCCCTTTTTTTACGCGGTAAAACCACTTGATTTCTTTCCGGGATTCTTCTATTATAAAAGGTAAGAATTTTAAGGAGGCATATTATGGACAGACAGAACCTGACCCTTATGACAGATTTGTATGAGCTGACAATGATGCAGGGGTATTTTAAACACAAAGATCAAAATGAAACCGTAATTTTTGACGTATTCTACCGCAAAAATCCCAACGACGGCGGTTATGCCATCTCTGCAGGTCTGGAACAGGTCATCAATTATATTAAAAACCTGCACTTTTCCAGACAGGACATCGATTATCTGGCAGGACTTGGGATATTCGACGCGGATTTTCTGGATTATCTGTCCACATTCCGTTTTTCCGGTGATATTTACGCCATTCCGGAAGGCACCATCATCTTCCCCAGAGAACCTCTGCTCAAGGTCATTGCGCCGATCATGCAGGCACAGCTCATCGAGACTGCGGTTCTGACTATTTTAAACCATCAGTGTCTGATTGCCACCAAAGCGTCCCGTGTCTGCTACGCCGCCAAAGGCGACGGCATCATGGAATTTGGCCTCCGCCGCGCCCAGGGTCCGGATGCGGGAATCTACGGCGCCAGAGCCGCGGTCATCGGCGGCTGCACCGGCACAAGCAATGTTCTGGCAGGACAGCTCTTTGATATCCCGGTCAAAGGCACCCATGCCCACAGTTGGATCATGAGCTTTCCGGATGAATATACCGCGTTCAAAACCTATGCCGATATGTATCCTTCTGCCTGCATCCTGCTGGCAGATACCTACGATACCCTGAAATCCGGTGTCCCCAATGCCATCCGCGTATTTAAGGAAATGCGGGAGGCCGGTATTCCTCTGACCTATTATGGCATCCGTCTGGATAGCGGCGATCTGGCTTATCTTTCCAAACGTGCGCGGAAGATGCTGGACGAGGCCGGATTCCCTGATGCCGTCATTTCCGCTTCCAATGATCTGGATGAATATCTGATCGACAGCCTGAAAACCCAGGGGGCTGCCATTACTTCCTGGGGTGTGGGCACCAATCTGATCACCTCCAAAGACTGCCCCTCTTTCGGCGGTGTATACAAACTTGCTGCCATTATGGATGCTGACGGCCAGTTTATTCCCAAGATCAAGCTGTCTGAAAATACTGAAAAAATCACCAATCCCGGAAACAAAACCATCTATCGGGTCTATGAGAAAGACAGCGGTAAAATCAAAGCCGATCTGATCTGCCTTGTGGACGAAACCTGGTCCGAGGAAGAGCCGCTTCTGCTGTTTGATCCTCATGCTCCCTGGAAAAAGACCCGGCTTGCGCCCGGTACATATACCTTACGCGAGATTATGCTTCCTGTTTTCCGGGGCGGGACATGCATCTATGAAACACCCAAAACAATGGACATCCGGGAATACTGCCAAAAAGAGCTGGATACCCTCTGGGATGAAACAAGGCGCCTTGTCAATCCTCATCGGGTCTATGTGGATCTGTCTCAAAAACTGTATGATATGAAAATTGATTTGCTGAATCGTATGAGCAGGCAAGAGGGGAATGACTGAGATTCCCCTCTCACCCCTGCATTTGCCTGCCCAGAAATGCCGCAGCGGAAAGGATCAGCTTTTTTTCTACTTCTCCCATTTTGCTTCTGTTATCATCATCCAACAGGATTACCGCACCGATCACATCCCCTTCGCAGAGAATCACACCCACCGCCTCATGTACATATTCTCCGTCATTTTCGTCAAAAATCTGAATAAAGCTCCGTTCCCCTTTGGAAGCCAGAAAGGATTCTCTTTTATCCAGTTTTTCTTCCAGATCCCGGCTGATGGACCTGCCCACGGCATTTTTATAGCCGCCAGAGGCTGCAATAAACTGATCTCTGTCGGCAATGATAGCCGTATGTCCGGATACCTGTGCCAGACTTTCCGCATACTGCTTTGCAAATGTATTCATCTCTCCGATCGGAGAATATTTTTTTAAGATAATTTCCCCCTCTCTGTCGGTAAAAATCTCCAGAGGGTCACTTTCCCTGATCCGCAGTGTCCGTCTGATTTCTTTCGGTATCACAATCCGTCCCAGGTCATCTATTCTACGAACAATTCCCGTTGCTTTCATATTCTTCTTCCTCCATTGTCTGCATCATTCTTTCCAAACTTGTGGTACTATTATTTGTAAATGAAGGTTTTTTATACCTATTATATTTTTCTTAAAAATACCTGATTCGGCTTGCGATACGAACCATTTATGCTAAAATATAGTCGGCATTGGAAATCTTATGTCAGTTTTGATACATCGGAGGAAGGAACATGGGAATTGAACATTATATCGGACAGGCACGGGACCAATTTCTGCGCAAGAGTCTTACGTCTGACGAATTTTTAGATTTTATGCGGGAGAATACGCTGCCCGTGAATACTTTAATGGCGCATTATCATTGTGCCATTATGGAAATCGAAACCAAATTCAATGTATTGAACAAACAGTTTTCCCTGCAATATGACAGAAACCCCATCGAAAGCATCAAAGCCCGTGTGAAATCAATGGAAAGTATCCTCAAAAAAGTCAGGCGTAAAAACATCCCCCTCACACTGGAATCCATAGAAAAAAACATCCGGGACATCGCAGGTGTCCGGGTGATCTGCTCCTTTCAGGATGACATCTATCTATTGGCCGACTGCCTGCTGAACCAGGATGACATCACCCTGCTGGAAGTGAAGGACTATATTAAAAATCCAAAGCCGGGCGGCTACCGCAGCCTGCATCTGATCGTGGAAGTGCCGATTTTCCTGCAAAACGAAAAAAAACAGATGAAAGTGGAAGTACAGCTCCGCACCATCGCCATGGACTTCTGGGCCAGTCTGGAGCATAAACTGCGTTACAAGAAAAACATCCCTGCAGAAGAAGCCAACCTCCTGGCCGAAGAATTGATTGCATGTGCGGAAATCAGTTCTTCTCTGGATCAGCGAATGGAAAAGATCCGCGACCGTATCACCAGAGCCACGCTTTCCTCCGGCAGACAGTAGCAGAAAGCATGCCTTGCAAACTTTTTATGGTTATGAATAAACGGCAGGCCGAAGTGCATTTACCCCTCTGTCTAACAAGGGTCATATCACTCCGGCCTGCCGCTTATTTTTTAAGTCCCGCTTTATTCTCCTTTCAGTATACCGCTCTGCATCAACTGCATTTCCATCTGTAGCCACTCTGTTTCCGACATCTTCATCACATTTTTCACCCGATGGCTTACGATCACCGGATCATAGGGCTTTGTGGCCACGTCCACTGCACCCAGACGGAGCGCTCTGATTTCGTTTTCCCGCTCCTCGCTTGCCGTAATCACTATGATAGGGATATGTGAAAAAACAGAATTTTGCTTTAATTTCTGAATCAGCTCAAAGCCGTCCATCTCCGGCATAAAAATATCCGTTATGATAATGCCGATTTTACTTGCATATTCATTCAGAACTTCCAGCGCCTCTTTGCCATTGGCGGCCTCAAAATACTGGTAGGAATCTCCCAGTGCCTGAATCAGGGATTTGCGTAGCATCGTTACGTCGTCCACCAGCAGCACCCCTTTTTTATAGGGCTTCTTCTCATCCCTGCGAAGCGCTTCTTCCGCCATCAGCTTCTCATACTCTTCTGCGCTCAGCGGTCTGGAAAAATAATATCCCTGAATCCTGTCACAGCCTGCATTTCTGAGAAACTCCATCTGCTCTCTTGTTTCCACGCCTTCTGCTACCGTACTGATATTCAGCAGTTTTGCCATACGCACAATGCTGATCAGAATATTACCCGCCCGTCTGGAAGTAGCCAGCTCTTCCATAAACTGCATATCGATCTTCAGGGTATCAATATCCATTTCCTTTAACATATTCAGAGAAGAATAACCGCTTCCGAAATCATCCATTAACAGTTCAAAGCCCCGGTTACGCAGTTTGGAAACCAGTTCAATAATCTCACGCGGTTTCTCCGTATAAGCGCTCTCCGTGATTTCCAGCCGCAGCAGCCGCTTGGGTACATTGTACTGCTCCAGCATCTGTTCTATGGCATCCCCGATTTCCGGATCGTATAAATCGATTCTGGAAACATTGACAGAAACCGGGCATACATAGTTGCCGTCATCCAGCATCTTTGCCAGCAGCTTGCATACTTCTTCCCACACATACAGATCAAGCTGACGGATAAAACCGTTTTTTTCAAAAAGTGGTACAAATATATCCGGTCTGATAATACCCAGTTCCGGATGCTTCCAACGTACCAGCGCTTCCGCGCTGACCGGGCTTTCCGTAGCCGCATCATAAATGGGATGCAGCATAATAAAAAACTGCCGCTCTGCCAGCGCCTGTTCCATATCCGCCACAATACGCTGTTCGTTCCGATACTGTCTGGCCAGATCCGCATCATAATAGGCATACTTTTCTCCCCGGTTTTTCCTGATGTTAATCATGGAAAATTTGGCCCGGTCACACATAATAGATACGGCCAGATTTATATCATCTATTTTATAAATCCCGCATTCCAGATTGAAATGATAGATTCTGCGCAATTCCTCCATCCGTTCTTCCACATACCGGAAAAGCTGTATCTCTTCATCCTCAGATGCAGAAGGAATGCAGCAGACAAAATTATCCGCAATAATCCTGCCGTAGGTACCATTTCTGCCGATCCATTCCCGAAGAGCCTGCGCCAGTTCCAGAAGAATCACATCTCCCTTTTCATTGCCGTAAAAATCATTGATTACCGTAAAGCCTTTGATGTTAAAATACAGCATGGCAAACTGCGTGTCCGGATTGTGCAGAAGCATACGCTTTGTCTGATTGTAAAAAGTCTGGGAGGGATACAGATTGGTCAGTACATCCCGATCCTGCAGATTTCGGTTCAGTACACTGCTGATCCGCTTTTTCAGTACCTCCGGATGGTACGGTTTTAAAATAAAATCCTCCGCTCCCAGCAAAAGCGCCTTTTCCACCTGTACATTCTTTCCCGGATAGGTATTGACCACCACCGGAATATGGGAATATTCTCCCCCTTTTTTAATACGGCTCAGAAAATTGATCCCATCCGTTTCCGGCAGAATGATATCCAGAAAGATGATATCCACGTCTCTTCTCTCCCGCAAAACCTCCGTCGCTTCCCGGCTGTTTTCCGCTTCCAGAATCTCATATATCTGTGTCTGTTCCTCTTCCCATACCTTTTTCACTGCGGTCCTGTCCTCACTGGAAGCATCCACGAGCAGGATCACCCTCAATTCCTTCATATATTATCTTCCTGCAATTTCGCTGATATGAAATATCTCTGCCTGCCTGGTCAATTCATCAATGATATCCTGCACCTCCCGAAGCGCTTTGCTGATCTCTTTCATCGTAACAGCCAGCTCTGTGGTATTCTGTGCCACATTGCCAATTCCCACCGCATTCTGCTCCACTGTTTTGGAGATTCCTTCATTGGAAGTCACAATCTCCTGCATGGTTTCATTGATTATATTAGTACCGCCCAGAATCTGATCCATGATATCCGTTACCTTAGTGGCATCCTTCAGATACTGTATGCCGGTGTTCTCCAGTTCGTCATAATCAGACATGACACGTTCATTGACAAACTGCAAAAGTCCGGATGCATTCTCTGATAAGTCGGACACTCCCTTTACAACACTCTGGGAAATCCTCTGTATGTTATTGGCTGTCGCCTTGCTGTTGTCCGCAAGCTGCCTGATTTCATCGGCCACCACTGCAAAGCCCTTTCCCGCTTCTCCCGCTCTTGCCGCTTCAATAGACGCATTCAGCGCCAGCAGATTGGTCTGCGCCGCAATACCCAGTATATCCCCTGTCAGAGTGGTGATATTACTGATCTGCCGGCTTCCCTCCACCGACTCCACCAGTGCTTTGTCGATCCGGCCTATCACTTCTTCCGCATATTGCTTGCTCTCCACCGCCTGTCTTTTCAGCTTGTCCGCCCGCTCTTTCATCCCTTCTGCAAAGTGGAAACCGTCGTTCACTTCATCCGATACATGCTGCACCGTTTCTCTGGCGCCTTTCGCATGGTCTGTCAGAACCGCAGCCGTGGCTGTTACCTCTTCCATCCCGGCCGCCAACTGCTCCATCGTGCTGGAGGTATCCCCCGCATCCTCTTCGGTCTTTTCCACAAGACTGTAAACCGCCTGCTGCTGTCCGGCAATCTGCTGACTGGAGCCCCGGATGTTCCGGATCAGATTTTCCAGAATCTCCAGAAACTGATTGATACCGGATGTGAGGACACCGGTTTCGTCTTTGGAACGTTTGGTAATCCGCCTGCTCAGATCTGCATTTTTGTTCTGTATTGACCGGATGATGGCCTGCAGTTCCTGGGTGGTCATATGAATGGGTCTGACAATCATAAGATTGGCGATAAAATAAACAACCACCATTGCCACGATCATAAATACTGTGGCAAACACAATAATCCGGCTGCTGTCGGCCGAAGTCTGGTTCAGATTCACATAGCCTGCGTCAAATTCCTGCTGGGTGTAATCCCTCAACTGGATGATATACTTTTCCAGATTGCCCACCGATACGCCCAGCGTATTGTTGATGTAAATAATGGCCATCTCTTTTTTGCCGCCAGCGCTGTTGGCCACAATGCTGTCCACTGTATTGTTAAAGGCTTTGATCTTATCCTCAAAACTGATAAAAGCCTGCATGATTTCCTCATCATGGATACCGGCTTTGTAAGCTGCCATGCTTGTTTCCAGTTCTTTCTGGGTCTCTTCAATCTGTTTCTCGTAAGAACGCATGGAGGACTCCGCATTGGTCATGGCGTGGCAGAGCGTCACCCGATAGATTTCCTCATAGTCCCTGTTGATTACCTGAATCAGATTCAGATCACCCACCTGCTTGCCCAGAAGATCCGTACTTTCTTTAATGATCGTTTTGATATTAGCGCTCAATATCTGCAACGATATCAGAGATACCGCTACCAGTACACCGATCACCGCCAAAAACTTATATGCTATTTTCCTCATACGTTCCTCCGTTTTCTGTGCAAACCAATGAATGTCTTGTCTCTATTCTAGTACAATATAACCATTCTTTCAACTAAATTCCGTATTTTTTTGGTGGTTCTGATTACCTCCGTCTCTCTTTCCGCGAAAAAAATCAGGCACCGGATCACAGCAGAAAAACCTTCATACTTTTCAGAATATGCTCTGTCAGTGACAGCAGCGTTTCTCCATCCTTCTCCACAAAACCGCATTTTTTATAGCTGTACTGCAGATAAGGTTCTCCCTTTGCATGAAATGTCATTTTACTGCCGAAACCTGCCAGCATCTCCGGGATACGCTCGATCCGCACCGGTGCATGTTCCGTAAAGGAAAAGGTCAGTTTTTCATTTTTCCCCTGTACCTCAGAAAGATACAACTCGTGGGCCTGTTTCCGCAAAAGCGCTATGCGCAGCAGATTCTCCACCGACCGGGGAATCTCACCGAACCGATCCATCAGCTCTTCTTTCATATCCGCACATTCCGCCTCATCCTCCACCCCGGCGATCCTTTTATAGATATCCAGTTTCTGTACCTCATTCACGATATAAGAAGCTGGAATATAGGCATCCACATCCAGATCCACCGTAGTGGGAAAGTCGCTGACTTCACACTCTCCCTTCAGATGACGCACTGCTTCGTTCAGCATCTTGCAGTACAGATCATACCCTACCGCCGCCATATGCCCATGCTGGCTTTTCCCCAGAAGATTGCCCGCACCCCTGATTTCCAGATCCCGCATGGCAATTTTAAAGCCGCTGCCCAGATCCGTAAATTCCCGGATGGCCTGCAGTCTCTTTTCCGCCACCTCCTTTAACAATTTATCCTTTTTATACATCAGAAAGGCATAGGCCGTCCGGTTGGAACGACCCACTCTGCCCCGGAGCTGATATAACTGCGACAATCCCATATGGTCCGAATCATGAATAATCATCGTATTCACATTGGAGATATCCAGCCCGGTCTCGATGATCGTGGTGGAGACCAGCACATCGATTTCCCCGTCGATAAAATCGTACATGATTCGTTCCAGTTCCCGTTCCTTCATCTGCCCATGTGCATAAGCCACCGTGGCTTCCGGTGCCAGCCGCGTCAGTCCCCCGGCGACATCCGCGATGGTGTTCACCTTGTTATAGACATAATAAACCTGTCCCCCTCTGGCAAGTTCCCTGACAATGGCCTCCCGCACCATTTCCTCATTGTACTCACAGACAAACGTCTGGATAGGCATCCGCTCTTCCGGCGCCTCTTCCAGCACACTCATATCCCGGATCCCCGCCAGACTCATATGAAGCGTCCGGGGGATGGGGGTGGCAGTCAGCGTCAGCACATCCACCGTTTCCTTCATCTTCTTGATCTTTTCCTTATGTGCCACACCAAAGCGCTGTTCCTCATCAATAATCAGCAGCCCCAGATCCCGAAAGACCACATCGGCAGACAAAACCCTGTGAGTCCCTATGATAATATCCACCAGTCCTTTTCTCAGGTCTTCAATGGCCCTTTTTTGTTCCGCAGCGGTACGAAAGCGTGACAACAGCTCCACCCGTACGGGAAAATCCTTCATCCTCTGTATAAATGTATTGTAATGCTGCTGGGCCAGTATGGTAGTAGGTACCAGAAAAACGACCTGCTTACTGCATTGCACTGCCTTAAACGCCGCCCGGATAGCGATTTCCGTCTTACCATAGCCCACATCTCCACAGACCAGACGATCCATGATTTTGCGGCTCTCCATATCCTTCTTGGTGGCTTCGATCGCGGCAAGCTGGTCCTCTGTTTCCTCAAACGGAAACATCTCTTCAAATTCCCGCTGCCATACGGTATCCTTATCAAAACAGAAGCCGGATTTTTCCTGACGCGCGGCATACAGCTCCACCAGATCCTTTGCCACCTCTCCCACTGCACTCTTTACCTTGCTCCTTGTCCGGCTCCACTCCTGTGTCCCCAGCTTGTTCAGCTTCGGCTTTTTGGCGTCCGCAGAAGCATATTTCTGAATGGCGTCAAAGCCGGTTGCCAGAATATAGAGATTGCCGCCGTCCCGGTATTCAATCTTCATATAGTCTTTTACAACATGTTCCACCTCTACCTTTTCGATCCCTCTGTAAATACCCAGTCCATGACTTTCATGCACCACATAGTCTCCCACCTTCAGTTCGGAAAAGTCATGGATCTTCTGTCCCTCATAACTTTTCCGCCGCCGCTTTTTCTTTTTTTCCTGCCCGAAAATATCGCTTTCTGATACCACCACATAGTGTAACAGCGGATATTCAAAGCCCCTCAGTACATGTCCATAGCAGGTCATGATCTCTCCGGGCGCCAGCTCCCGCTCCGGGTCCTCACTGTAAAACGCAGTCAGCTCCTGTTCCGCCAGATCCCTGGCCAGCCGTTTTGCCCTGGTACGGGAGCCGGACAACAGCAAAACCCGGTATCCCGTCTTTTTATAGCGCCGCAGATCCCTGACAAGCATCTCAAAGCTGTTATGATATGAGACTATGGATTTGGCAGTCACGGCGAAGCGGCTTTCTCCCGCAAACAGAGTATTTTTATGGCCGATGGCAGACAGGGACAGGGTACGGCAGCGCTCCAGTCCGGCGCAGGTCTGCTCCACTGAGCAAAGCAGCTCCATCTGCCCCGGCAGTACATATCCCTTTTCCGCCCGGTGCATCATGCTCTCACGAAATTCCATCTCCACTGCGCTGCCGTGCTCCTGCAGACGGACAGGCTCATCCAGGACAAACAGGCTGGACGCAGTATCAAAAAAAGAAGCAAACACGGATCTTTCCTGATAAAAATAGCCGATATAGCTTTCCAGATTCACCAGTGATCTGTATTCCAGTATCTGCTCCTTCAACTCATCCACCTGTACCCTGATCCGATGGGCCTCTTCGGTATGAAACTGCTCCCGCAGAGATTTTTCAGTCATAAGTCCGTCCCTGCAGATGGCAGCCACTCCTTTTTCCAGGTCCTCAACAGACAGCACAAGCTCTGCCGCCGGATAAATGTCCACACCTTCCAGCGTTTCGATGGACCGCTGACTGCGCACATCAAAACTGCGGACAGACTCCACCTCGTCCCCCCACAGCTCAATCCTGTATGGATTTTCCTCTGTCAGATCAAAAATATCCAGAATACCGCCCCGAACGGCAAACTGGCCCGGTCCTTCCACCTGATACACATTTTCATAACCGGAGGCCGCCAGCGCCGCGGACAGATTGCGCGGCGCCTCTTTCCCCTTGCGGATATGGACGATCCCCTTCTGCAACGACCCAATCGGCACCTGCTGTGCCATCAGACTGTCAAAAGTGGTTACCACCGTCACCGGTACGCCTTCCAGCAGTCTGCGCAGCACTTTCATCCGCTCCATTGTCAGGCGGTTGCCATGCACATCCGCCTGATAGAAAATCAGATCTTTGGCCGGATACAGCATCGTATTCCGGTCATAAAATTTATAGTCCTCATAGATTTCTCTGGCTCTGATGTCGCTGTACGTAACGATGATTTTATTCCGGAAGCCCTCTCCAAGTCCGTACACCATATGCATTTTCTGCGAATCCACACAGCCGGTCAGCGCCGCATGAGCAGGATGACTTTGCAGCAGCTTTGCAATCTCCGGGAATTCTCCCATTTCCTCAAATGGTTTTTTCAGTGCTTTCATCGTCTACCTCTTGTTTTTTATGATATCTGTTCATTGCAGCGTCTGTTTCACCCTGAAGCATCAGACACAGCGCTTCCTCTGCCATACATGCGCTTCGGTCAATTTTTTCCTTTTCCTCTTTGGTAAAATGCCCCAGTACATAATCCACCAGATCGGTTTCCCCAGGCTTGCCCCCGACCCCGATCTTAATCCGCAGAAATATATCATGTCCCAGATGGGCAATAATATTTTTGATACCGTTATGCCCGCCCGCACTGCCTTTTTTGCGGATCCGCAGCCTGCCCGTCTCCATACTGATATCATCATAGATCACGACCAGTTCCTGCTTTTCATCTATCTTGTAATAATTCACCAGTTCCCGCACACTTTCACCGCTCAGATTCATAAAGGTCTGCGGCTTTGCCAGGATCACCTTCTGTCCCTCGATATATCCCTTCCCGATCAGCGCCCGGTGCTTACGTTCCAGCATGGAAATGCCATGCTTTTCTGCTATTACATCTATGACAGAAAATCCTGTATTATGTCTTGTATTTTCATATTGTTTCCCCGGATTGCCCAATCCTGCAATGATATACATGTCGCCCTTCCTTTCTGTTCTGCGGCCTGAAATTTATGAAAACCTGAATCTATAATATAACAAAGGAGCTGTCAAATGACAACTCCTTTTCCCTGATGCCTACTCCTATTCCGTCATTCCGCACTGTCGGGTTCCGACAATGCCTGCTCGTAACTTTCTAAAATAATCCTCTGTATGCCCTCTCTAGTCTCTGAATTGATAGGATGGGCGATATCCCTGTACTCGCCATCCGTGGCCTTCTTGCTTGGCATTGCAATAAACAGCCCTTTCTCACCTTCAATCACCTTGATGTCATGAACTACGAATTCATTGTCGATCGTAATAGATACGATTGCTTTCATTTTCCCTTCTTTCGTAATTTTACGAACTCGTACGTCTGTTATTTTCATGCATCTTGACCTCCTCTGATCGATACTAGAACTTGTACCTCATATTTTTTTCGATTACGATCTTGATTCCATCTTCGCCTTTATAGCAGGAGTTGGCCGGTATGGTATCGCGGCTCTCTACGATGCAGTTTTCAATGTAAGTGTTATCTCCAATATAAACGTCATTTAATATAATAGAATTTTTGATCGTGCAATGATTCCCGATGAATGCACTTTTAAATACAACGGAGTTCTCTATGGTTCCGTTGATGATACAGCCGCTGGAAATCAGGCTGTTTCTCACATCCGAACCCACATTGTACTTTGCCGGCGGTAAATCATCTACTTTGGAATACACAGCAGGATATTCCCTGAAGAAATAAGTACGGACATCCGGTTTCAGGAAATCCATGTTCGCGTTAAAATAGTCCTCTACCGAAGCAATGTTTTTCCAGTAATCCCTGATCTTATAACCAAATATACGTTTCAGATTCTTATAGCGGACCAGAATGTCCTTTACAAAATCATACCGCTCCTCCTCCGCACATTTTTCCAGCAGTTCTATAAGCTGGCGCCTTCTGATGATATAAATGCCACAGGAAATGGTCTGGGACCTGGCAACGACCGGCTTTTCCTCAAATTCCTCGATCCTGCTTTCCTCATTCATACGAATGGTTCCATACCGCTCCAGCGCTGCATTCTCATCCATATCCCGGCAGACAACAGTAATATCCGCCTTTTTCTCGATATGATACTCCAAAATCTTATTGTAATCCATCTTATAAATACAATCGCCGCTGGCGATGATCACATATGGTTCATGGCTGCTTTTCAGAAAATCCAGATTCTGATAAATGGCATCTGCCGTCCCTCTGTACCAGGAGCTCCGGTCGGCCGTCACCGCAGGAGTAAATACAAAAATACCGCCCTGTTTTCTGCCGAAATCCCACCACTTGGAAGAGCCAAGATGCTCATTGAGGCTTCTCGCATTGTACTGTGTCAGTACGGCAACCTTTTGTATATGGGAATTGGACATATTGCTAAGCACAAAATCGATACTTCTGTAACTTCCCGCAATCGGCATAGCCGCAACTGCTCTTTTCTGCGACAGCTCTTTCATACGGTGGTTGTTTCCGCCCGCCAGGACGATTCCAATCGCTCTCATGACTCATCACCTGCCTTAATCAATGTTTTTCCACCTGCCAGATAATGATCCGGAAAATCCTCCGGAGCCGTCCTGCCGAAAATTACAGCATTTTTTCCGACAGATACATGGCCGGGTATCACACTTTTTTCTCCGATTGTCACAATACCGTGATTGTAAATATGCGGATCTGTCTCATTTGCGGCCTCTTCACCCACACCCAGTTTCACGCTCTCTCCAATCACGGCATCCTCCGCAATGATTGCCTTGTTCAATTCACAGTTCGGACCGATTTCCGTCCGGTTCATAAGAATAGAATCCCGTACCACCGTTCCTTCTCCGATGGTAACACCGCAGCCGATGACCGAATTGTACACCTTGCCCAATATGGTAGTGCCTTCTCCGATAATACTTCTCTCCACTATGCTGTCAGACGACACATACTGAGGCTGCAGAATCTCGCTGCGCGTATAAATCTTCCAATATTCCTCGTAAAGATTGAACACAGGTATAATATCAATCAGCTCCATATTGGCTTCCCAATAAGAATGAAGAGTCCCCACATCCTTCCAGTAGCCGTTGAACTCATACGCATAAAGCGGTGCGCCCTTTCTATGGCAGTATGGAATCACATGCTTGCCGAAATCCAGCGCCGGCTGATCGGCCAGCGTCAGTAAGGCTTCTTTCAATGTGGCCCAGTTAAAGATATAAATGCCCATAGATGCCAGATTGCTCCTGGGATTTTCAGGTTTTTCCTCAAAGTCCTGAATCTTTTTGTTCTCATCGGTAATCACAATCCCAAACCGCTTCGCCTCTTCTATCGGAACAGGCATCGCGGCAATGGATACCTCTGCGCCGTTGGACTTATGAAAGTCCAACATAACCTCATAATCCATCTTGTATATATGATCTCCTGAAAGAATCAGCACATAATCCGGATTGAAACTTTCCATATAGGCCAGATTCTGATAGATGGCATTGGCTGTACCGGTATACCATTCGCTGTTTTTACTCTTTTCATAAGGCGGCAGAATGGTAACTCCTCCAATATTGCGATCCAGATCCCACGGAATGCCGATGCCGATATGGGAATTCAAGCGGAGCGGCTGGTACTGTGTCAATACGCCTACTGTATCCACGCCGGAATTGATGCAGTTGCTTAAAGGGAAATCAATGATCCTGTATTTCCCTCCGAATGCCACCGCCGGTTTTGCCACTTTGGATGTGAGCACCCCCAGCCTGCTTCCCTGCCCACCGGCCAGCAGCATGGCAATCATTTCTTTCTTATACATACTGTCACTCCTTACAATCCATCGGATTTCTTAATCTTTCTTTAGTGATAATATAACATAGATTCTTATAAAAGTGAATTGTTTTTACAATTTATTTATTTGTTTTTGTCAACTTTCTGTATAATTTTTACAATAATCTTTAATTTTGTCTAAACATTTATCCTCTGCTTTTTTCTTTACAGTTTTTACCTGTTTTTCACCGGTCGCCTCCCACAATACCACCTGATTTTTCTTCTTTCCATAAAAAATTACCAAATTTTTGTTTGTTTTTTTTCTTTCCATGCGTATAATAAATGATAGAGAAAACAGATTAAAAAGCAGGGAGAGGAAGCCCATGTACCAAATTGATTTCAGTAAACCTATTCATATACATTTCATCGGCATCGGCGGTATCAGTATGAGCGGTCTGGCCGAAATATTGCTTTCCGAAGGCTTTACCATATCCGGATCCGATCTGCGGCCCGGCCCTTTGACCGATCTGCTGGCACGTAAGGGGGCCCGCATTTATAACCGTCAAAGCGCGGACAATCTCACCGACGATATCGATCTGGTGGTGTATACGGCTGCCATCCACAGCGACAATCCGGAATTTGCAGCCATCGCCCAAAAAGGGCTGCCGTCCCTGACACGGGCACAGCTTCTGGGACAGATTATGCGCAATTATCAAACCCCGGTGGCTGTCAGCGGCACTCACGGTAAGACAACCACCACCTCCATGATAGCCGAGATCCTGCTCCGTGCAGACACAGACCCCACACTGTCCATCGGCGGCATCCTGCATTCCATCGGCGGCAATATCCGGATCGGGAAATCCGGATATTTTGTAACGGAAGCCTGCGAATATACCAACAGCTTTCTCAGCTTTTTCCCGAAAATCGGCCTGATCCTCAATGTGGAAGAGGATCATCTGGATTTTTTCAGGGACATCCATGAAATCCGGGCATCCTTCCATAAATTTGCTTCGCTGCTGCCCCAGGACGGTCTTTTGATTGTCAACGGAGAGATCGCATCGCTGGAATCCATCACAAAGGATCTGCCCTGCCGCATTGTTACCTTTGGCGGGGATTCCGCTTTTACGTATTCCTACAGTGATCTTTCCTATGATGAAACGGCCTGTCCCACATTTACACTGCATAACGGCGGCCATACAGATACTGTTACGCTTTCCGTACCCGGAAAACACAATATTTACAATGCAATGGCTGCCATCGCCCTGTCAGACGCACTGCAGCTTCCCAGAGCATCCGCTCTGGCCGCATTAAAAGATTTCCACGGCACAGACAGACGTTTCGAATATAAGGGACAGATCGGCGGCGTTACCATTATAGATGATTATGCGCATCATCCCACAGAAATTACCGCCACGCTGCAGGCAGCCGAAAAATATCCCCACAAAACACTGTGGTGTGTATTTCAGCCCCATACGTATACCCGTACAAAGGCGTTTCTGCCGGAATTTGCAAAAGCACTTTCTCTGGCCGACAGAATCATTCTGGCGGACATCTATGCTGCAAGGGAAACCGATACCCTGGGCATCAGCTCCCGCACCCTGCAGGAGCTGGTCACAAAAGAGGGAAAAGAATGTCTGTATTTTCCTTCCTTTGATGAAATTGAAAATTTTTTGCTGGAGCATTGTACCCCCGGTGATCTGTTGATAACTATGGGGGCCGGAGATGTTGTAAAAATCGGCGAAAGTCTGCTTGGTCATTAGTTATCCACATTATCCACATTTTGAGTGCCTCTTCGGAGTGACCGGAAATGTGGATATTTTTTTCTCTGAACCATTCCCCCAGGATACTTAATTTTCTTTGATTTTTACTATTATATGACATGGCGGCGCTCATTTATACATGCCTGCTATCCACAGTTTCCACATTGTCCACAAAGGTGGAAACCCCAGTGTTTTCAAGGCTTTTCATAAAATTTTACTGTTTCATTTTTGAAATTGTTATGATATAATTGCTTTGCTTTGAATGATACATACTCACAGAAATGAATCAGGTGAAATGATGGGGAAATTAACAATATACCGGGAAGGGGAAACCGGGTTTACTGCAGTTTCCAATTCCTTTATTGACTATTATATGGCGGATGCCAACGACGCACAACTGAAAGTATATCTGCATCTGCTGCGTGCCTTTCAGGCAAATCAGGACACAGGCATCTCCGAAATGGCGGATCTGTTCAACCATACGGAAAAAGACATAGTACGTGCTCTGAAATATTGGGAAAAAAAGTCTCTGCTGGCACTGGACTATGATACAGGCAAAAATGTATCTTCCATCCGTCTGCTGACCCCGGCGCCTCAAAACAGTGAAAGCGCCCGGCCTGAACCGGCTGTCGCCGCAGATATGCCTGTTCTGCCCCCTGTCAGCCAGACGCCTCCTCCGGAAACCATACCGGAAAAGCCGGCTTATTCTCTGGATGACCTGAAGATGTTCCGCAGCAACGAGGAAACGGAACAGTTGTTATTTATTGTAGAACAATACATCGGCAAGCCATTGAGTGCCACCGAAGTCCGTACCATATTATTTATCTATGACAAGCTGGGCTTTTCTGCAGACCTGATTGATTATCTGGTGCAGTACTGCGTGGGGAAAGAGAAAAAAAGTTTCCGTTACATAGAAAAAGTAGCCGTGGAATGGGCGGAAAACCATATTACCACTCCCCGTCAGGCAAAGGAATTTGCCTGCAAATACGATAAAAATGTTTATCAGATTATGAAAGCACTGGGAAAAAACACTTCTCCGACTCCGAAAGAAGTCACTTATATCACCCGGTGGACCAAGGAATGGGGCTTTTCTCTCGCCGTTATCGAAATCGCCTGCGAACGGACCGTCCTGGCAGTGGACAAGCATCGTTTTGCATATGCAGACAGCATACTGGCAAGCTGGTTTCAGTCTCAGGTACACAGCGTAGAGGATATCCGGGCTATTGACGCGGCATATCAGAAAAAGAAGCCTGTTCAGAGCCAGCACCCTGCTTCCCCTTCCACCAATTCATTCAATCAATTCCCGCAGCGGGATTATGATTTTGATGCTCTGGAAAAAGAACTGTTAAGCAACTGACCGATATGTAAGGAGAAATTCCGTGCCACTGACTAACCAACAGTATGATTCCATTCTTCGGGAATATGAAGAACGACAAAATCATTCCCGCCGAACACAGCTCCAAAAACTAAACGAAATTTACGAAAACATTCCGGAATACGAGGAAATAGATCATGCTGTTTCCTCTGTTTCTGTTGCTCATGCCCGGAAACTTCTTGATGGAGATACCCATGCGCTGGCCGATCTGAAGCATACCTTACATACTCTGTCAGAAAAAAAGCGTACCCTGTTGTTGTCTGCCGGTTATCCCTCAGATTATCTGGAACCGGTCTATAACTGTACACGCTGCAAAGATACCGGCTATGTGGACGGCAAAAAATGTGCCTGCCTGAAACAGAAAATTGTTGCGCTTTTATATGAACAGTCCAATATCAAAGAAACATTGAAACGGGAAAACTTTTCCACATTATCCGATGTATTTTATCAGGGTGAGGATCTGGAACGCTTCCGGCAGACCGTAGCTGCCTGCCAGAATTTTATCCGTGAGTTTCATTCTGTTTACCGGAATCTGTTTTTTTATGGCTCCGTAGGCGCAGGGAAAACATTTCTGAGCAATTGTATTGCCAGAGAGTTGATTGAGGCAGGCAGTCTGGTTCTGTATTTCAGTGCCTGCGGCCTGATTGATACGCTCTCCGGGAAATCCCGTGAAGCTCTTTCCGGAATCAGCCAGGATCTTTATCACTGTGATTTACTGGTAATTGATGATCTGGGCACGGAATATACCAATGCCTACGTGGTTTCACAGCTTTTTTCCTGTCTCAATGAAAGGCACCTGCGCAGGAAGCCTACCCTGATTTCCACCAATCTGTCTCTGGAAGATTTACGAAATAAATATTCCGAACGAATTTTTTCCCGTATCACAAGCAACTATGATATGTATAAAATCACCGGTCCTGATATCCGGATGTACCTCAAAACCATGCAGAACAGAAAGTGAGGACTTTTGATGAAAACCCGCGAAGAAAAAAGAAACCTGGAAACCATACCCGTAGGCTCTCTCGGCGTCATTTCTCTGGAAGGTTGCCGGAATCTGGGACAAAAAATAGACTATTACCTGGTAAAATGGAGAACCGAACGGGAAAGCGAACATAAAGACAGCCTTGCGTTTGCAGGCTATCAGCGCGATTCTTATCTGCTGAATGCCAAAGTTCCCCGGTTTGGTTCCGGTGAAGCCAAAGGTGTTATCATGGAGTCCGTCCGGGGGACTGATCTGTATATTCTGGTGGATGTATGCAATTACAGCCTGACCTATTCCCTCTGCGGCCATGAAAACCATATGTCGCCCGATGACCACTATCAGGATTTGAAACGGATCATTTCCGCAGTCGGCGGAAAGGCCAGAAGAATCACTGTAATTATGCCGTTTCTCTATGAAAGCAGACAGCACAAACGGACTGCAAGAGAATCTCTGGACTGTGCCATCGCCCTGCAGGAGCTGGTGGCTATGGGCGTTGACAACATTATTACCTTTGACGCCCATGATGACCGCGTACAAAACGCTATACCTCTGCACGGATTTGAAACGGTACGCCCATCTTACCAGTTTATCAAGGGCCTTTTGCGTAATGAAAAAAATCTGCAGATAGACTCTAACCATATGATGGTCATCAGTCCGGATGAAGGCGGTATGAGCCGTGCTATTTACATCGCCAATGTGCTGGGGCTGGATATGGGAATGTTCTACAAGCGCAGAGACTATACCCGTGTTGTCAATGGCCGCAATCCCATCGTTGCTCACGAATTTCTGGGAACCAGCGTGGAGGGCAAGGATATGATTATCATTGATGATATGATTTCCTCCGGTGAAAGCACACTGGAGGTGGCTGCTGCTTTGAAAGAACGCAAGGCCCGTAAAATTTTTATCTGTACTACCTTTGGACTTTTCACCAATGGCCTCAGCAAATTCGATCAGGCCTATAAAAACGGCATCATCAATAAAGTTCTGACCACTAACCTGATTTATCAGACTCCCGAACTCCTGGAGCGGGAATGGTATATTAACTGCGATATGAGCAAATATATTGCGTATCTGATTGATACGTTAAACCATGACACCTCTATCAGCGATCTGCTGAATCCCAACGAGCGTATCCAGCGCACTGTAGCCAAATACAAAACCCGGAACATGTAATATGCATTGCTTCTGTACATGTCTGTACAGTTCTGCTCCTGTCTGTCAGGGATGATGAGAGGTCCCTGACAGACTCTGATTTTCCCTGTTATCAGGTGCTATTTGGAATTTGTCATAGGACAATAGACCTAAAAGTAGCTATTTTGCAATTTCTTTGGTTACTTTCAGGTCCTTTTTGTTAATTTTTTAACATATAATTCCTGTTTTTCCCCGCTATAGGAACGCGCTTTAACAACGGCATACAACAGGCCATTATAAATCAGAGTCAAATCTGCAATCCCATTTTGCAATCTCTGTAAATTGCTAAATATTTGTTTCTGTGCTATAATAAAGTTTAAAACAGCTATTACTTATGAGGAGGTAAAAATATGAATACAGAAATGGAAAACAGTATGTCCGGCGAACGGTACATAAGAGAAAATCTGCCTCTGGGCACCATAGGCGCGTTTGTGGGCGTATTACTGGGTATGGCGCTGTGGGTAATCATCGGCCAGGTCGGATTTATTGCCGGTATTGCAGGATACGCCATTGTATTTTGTGCTATGAAAGGTTATAAGCTGCTTGGAAAAAAGTTATCCAAAGCCGGAATCGTAATTTGTGTACTTCTTTCAGTCGTTGCCGTTCTGGGTGCGGAAATGATATCTCTTGGAATCGCTGCCTATACGGAACTGGGTGAAATATATGGCCTTTCTCTGGGAGATGCATTTCGCATGATTCCCGATCTTTTGCAGGAGCCTGAGCTGGTTGGCGCTGTAGTCAAAGATCTGGCAATCGGTTATGCACTGTCCATATGGGCAAGTTATTCCTCCATCAAAAATATCTGGAGGCAGACAAGTGCCTTCTAGCCTTTTCGGAAACGGCCCTGTCTTACATAGACAAGCATAAAAAGAAATAAGCATCCCGCCTGCAAGTGTGATGCTTATTTTTATGTGCTTTCGTACTATGCAATCCCTTTCTTATCTGTTATAAGTGTCCTTGATCGCAACGATCTTTTTATATTTTCCTGCCATCTGCGCCTCTGTCGCCCCGAAACGCGCATAACTGATCGTCCCGTTGCCCCGTATCTTATTCAGATACTCAATATGAGGATCGAATACATAGGTAACGCCGTCCGGTCCGACTTTCAGCGGATAGATCTTGTCATAGCAATAGCTCAGGCTGACGCCGTCCGCCCCAAAGTAGATCCAGTCGTATCTGTCATCGTATATCCATTGATCACCGGAAAGGCTGCCTCCTGTGTAATAAAACAGATCCGTGGCAGGATCCCATGTCACATCCCCTGCCAAAGCCGTCAGTGATGCCCCTGCCTGAAGAATGCTTCCATGCCCGACACAATGAAAAACGCCTCGTCCTCAATGCGGCGCATTTCCATTTTCAAAAAAAATTGAGTCAGGGCTTGACTTTTTCCGGATTCCCTGTATAATAAATTTTCGGAAAATCCCGCAAAATCAAGGGTTTTCCGAAGTCACAACGTCAGTTCGAGACCTTCCTGACGTCAGTCACAGGCAAAGCCTGCAACTGGCGCGGCGCTCGTCGAATTTTCGTTCATGCAGGTATGACGAAAATTCTCCCCGCTGCCCGCGCAAAACAAAACTAAAGGAGAAAAAAATATGAAAAACAAAAAAGTTCTGTTTCTGACACAGGCAGCTATGATTGCTGCCCTCTATGTGGTGCTTACCACTCTGGCCAATCTGTTCGGGCTGGCCTCTGGCGCCATCCAGGTGCGTCTCTCCGAGATGCTGACCGTCCTTCCCTTTTTTATCCCTGCTGCCATACCGGGTCTTTTTCTTGGCTGCTTTTTAAGCAATCTTCTGACCGGCTGCTGTATTCTGGATATCGTAATGGGAAGTCTGGCCACCCTGATCGGTGCTGTGGGCGCTTATCTGCTTCGCAGATGGAAATGGGCAGTTCCTCTGCCTACCATTCTGGCCAATGCCATCATCGTCCCTTACGTACTGACTTCTCCCTACGGCTATGGACTTACCGATGCCTGGTGGTATCTGGTGGTTACTGTGGGCCTGGGCGAAATCATTTCCTGCGGCATACTGGGCATGATTCTGCTGCTTACATTGCAAAAATATGGCCGTAGAATTTTTACATAAGATTCTGCTCTCAAACGCCCAATGACACATTTGTATCCATTATATAATCACTCTGACAAAAACAGGAAAGGCATGTCTCACTGCCTTTCCTGTTAACGGTTTTTCCTTGCACCGTTCTTTGTCTCACTGACTTACGACTCCGGAATGTATGTGATAAAACTGTTTCCATTTTCCTCGAACCATTCTGTGGAATCATTCATCCCCTTCTTAAATACTTCTCCGGTCAGCGGATCCATCAGAACGGTATTTAACTCATTAAATCCTATAATCAGCACTGCATTGCCGTCTCCCAGCATGGCAAGCACCGGAATATCCCTGTTTACATAATACAGAACTGCATTCAGTGTGCAGCCAGACAATTCCAATATCTGCGCATCCGGCAGGTTATTTCTGAGTATTTCCACTGCAGTGGTTCCTCTCTGCAGCATATAAGCCGTATTTCTCTGTACACCTTCATATGCAAGAATCGTATCCAGACAAACTGCCAGACTGCTTCTTTCCTCATCTGCCATATCTCCTGTGATTCTCATAATCTGGTTTTTAATGCTCCTGTCCCCGGATTTCCACACATAAGCGCCTGCATCATTAATGACAACACCTGAAATCTCTGCACTGTGTGTCACCGCATTGCCCGCATCGGTATAAATCCCTTCAATATCTCTGATGCCATAAACATAATAATGCTCTGTATCTGTTTCCTGTGTTTCCAAAATCACCTCTCTGCCGCCTTCAAACAACACCTCTTTCGGAGTCAAAAACTTCATGCTTTTTCTGTCAATCGTTTTTTTCACCGCGATCTGTACCACCGTTTCAAACTCTTCCGTAACTGCCAGCTCGATGGTATTGTCACCTGCTACCACTTCTTCATTGTTCATGATCTGGTCGTCCGCAACAGATACATACTGCATGGTTTCTTCATTTCTCTCCACACGCTGCAGACTGATCTGATTGTCCCGGATCTGGGCACCGATTACATAGACGCCTTCCTGGCTGTACTTTTTCAGTATTTCATCATTTTCATTCTGAATCCGGATTTCGTACATGGGAATCACCACTTTCCCGCTTTCGTCCTTCTCAATATCTGACATCCGTGTCATGCCATAGATCAGATCCTCGCCCATAAATCCCAGCGGCGTCAGCAGGATATTGCTGCCCTGCTTTATTTCTGTTTGTTTTTTTGTACTCAGATTCAGCAGTGTCAATGTATTGCTTTCCGTTTCTTCTCCGCTCTTCCAGGCGATCATCCGGTTGCTCTCCGAAATCTGATACGAGTCCTCCTTTAAGTCTGTAATGATGGTTCTGTAATTTTTATTATCCAGATTTACTTCAAATACATTGCCGGAAAGCATCACATACAGATGATGGTTATTGTCCACATAGCATAGCTGCTCCACATCTGCCTTTACCCTCTGATAGGAACAGGCATCCGGAATAAATACCAGTTCTTCAATGGTATTGAGCATACTGTTATAATAATATACCTGAAGCCCTACTTCACCTTCATGGCGCCCCCGGTTCATATAGCCATAAATCAGAAACAGCACATTTTCTGTTTCATCCACATGCAGAATCTTAATACCATGTGAATCGTACAGTGTTCTGCGGTCACTATTCTCCTCATCGTAAAATCCAAACAAGTAGGCAAATTTATTGTCACTTATGTTATAGGTGTACAAACGGTTCTCGTTGACAAATGCCACTACATTGCCTCCATCGCTTTCCACCATTTCCACTTCAGGATCATTGATCCCCAGCATAATTTTATTATTGGCAAACGCATTGTCCCCTTCCCGTTCAAATATCTGATGCATATCCCGTTCATAATTCAGCAGATATATGCGTTCCTCCGTATAGCGGATTCGGTAGTACTCTGTTACATTATAATAACGCTTTGTTTTTCCCTGACCTGTACTGACCATAAAGGCTACATTGATATTGGCTATGGAGGGGCCCAGCTCCTTTATGGAATATACCGGTTCCTGCTCTTCCCTTACATTCAAATCACCCCAGGTAATCTGCTGAAAGCTGCTGTGTATATTCACATGGCTGTATGTGCTGTTATTGCCTTCAGAATTAGACTCCAGATATTTGGTCAGAGACTGCGCTTCTTCCTTATTATAAATCTTATTGTGAAATTCTCTTACAAAAGCCAGTTTCTCCGTAACATGATATTCGTTTGCCTGAATGATCCTTGTATAATATCGAATCACCTGTCCATCTGAGTCCTCCAGAAAAAGAATCAGGTTATACTCTGTATTGTCCTCAATCAGATCCTTTACGGTAAAAGAAGCATAGATATACTCTTTTTCGTCCGTATATTGGGTGATATCCGTAGCTTCCACCAGGCGCTCTCCGTCCACGCTTCTCACTTCAAAGCTCATATTTTTTATATGTCTTCCCAGTTTCTCCACTGTGATGGAAAGATTTCTGCCCGTTCCCAGAGGCGTGATGGTATCACGCATTGTACTGCCCCGCATCTCTTTTACATAACCATGCAGACAGTTGATCCGCTCGCCACCCTGACTCATGTACACCAAAGGGAGTGTCGCTTTACCCATTTCTACTGTCATATCGGTATTTCCCTGATTCATAAAACTGCTGAGTATGAGAATCGACAGAAAAAATGTAACAATCCAGACTGCCGTTTTGATACAAATTTTTTTCATATATTACTCCCGTAAAAGCTCTGCCAACTTTGGCTGTACCTGTAGAAATGCCATCAGCGCTTCCGCTCCTGCCCTCTTTTTGATCCGATAACCGGCCTCTGCCTGCTCCGCAGCATCCCGCCTGCGCCTGATACTGCGAATCATAATATTTTTAGGCGTATGTTCCATATCGATAAATTCCAGAATCTGCGTATCATATCCTGCCGCCTCCAGTAGCTCTGCCCGCAAGGCGTCTGTAAACAATGCCGCCGTCCGCTCCTTCAGCAGCCCATAGGCAAATATGCCGGCCAAAGGTTCACACTGCATCTGTCCATTCAGCTCATGCTGACAGCAGGGTACAGTCAGAATGACACCTGCATTCCAGCTGACTGCTTTGGCCAGCGCATAATCTGTTGCCGTGTCACAGGCATGCAGAGACACCACCAGATCCACCTGTTTTGCCCCGATAAAATCCCGGATATCTCCCTGATAGAAATGCAGCGTATCATACCCATATTTTTCACTCAGCCGATTACAGGTACGAATTACGTCCTCCTTTAAATCCAGCCCGACAATATTTACATCATAGTGTTTTAATATTTTCAGATAATAATACATGGCAAAAGTCAGATAGGATTTGCCGCATCCAAAATCAATCACCTGCACCGGCCGGTCGTCCGGCAACGCAGGCAGTACATCTTCTATAAACTCCAGGAAACGATTGATCTGCCGGAACTTATCATATCTGCTTTTCACGATTTTTCCTTCTGCCGTCTGGACACCCAGATCCTGTAAAAATCCCACCGGAACCGTTTCATCCAGCAGATATCGCTTTTTTCGATTATGGGACAGATCAGGAATCTGCCCTTCCTCCGTTTTTCTCGTTTTTAATGTGACATTACCCTTTTTACCAACCAGTGCTGTAGCCTGCCATCCCCGGCAACGGACCTCCAATTGCTTAAAATCCTTTCCCATCATACTGATCACAGACTCTGCTGTTCTGGCAGCGGTTTTATTTTCATGAAACACCTTTGTCCCTTCCAGACGGCTTTCTTGAAAAAGCACTTTGCCCTGAATCATAACAGGTCGTATTTTTATTTTGGATATGCCTTCTTTTCTGCGGGGATTGCTGATCACGATCTGATACAGCTCCTCATTCAGACAGTTTTCTAATAATTCTCTCAGTTGTTCCATAGGATACCTCTGCCATTTTTTGGTTTCCTTCTCATTTTACTGTTTTTCCCCGGAAAGGACAACAGGAAATTTTTTGTTCCCTTCCGCACATTTCCTAAAAATTTCTTAATATACCATTCTGCGCTAGTCGGAAATGACTGAGATATGATATAATTTAAGGAAGCGCACTGATGTGCGCATAGGTCAGCAGCCGCTGGCTGGTGACATGATATAATGCATTAACCGGCAAACGTCCGATGTAATCGGAAAGGGAGCGCAAACGCGCGGGTTTGCAGCTTGAGATGAGGCAATCCCCTCTGAAAGGAATCCACTATGTCAGAAAAATTTTCACCAAAATCCCTGCTCTATCCCTTCCGCAATTTCCCGTTCACATTAGGGGCTATCTGGCTTTTTACATTTATTCTTATCTGGAATTTATTCTTTTACACTTCGGATTCTGAGCTCCTGATCTCTGTCCCGGACTATTTGCTGCTGATTTTATTTTATTTCGGCTCCGGTTCCTTTTTTATTGAAAGTCTGTTTCTTCGCAGGGAACGGAACAAGTGGTTTTATCTGGCCTTGCTGGTCAATACCGCATGTTCTTTTCTGTTTTTCTTCCTCTCCCATGTCTGGGACCTGGAAAGATGGCGGGCAAATTCCTGCTCTACGCTTGTTTTACGTTATTCTGTCTGTTATTTTCTGATTATGTTTTTTTCTGCTGTCAGGCTT
This sequence comes from Lachnospiraceae bacterium, assembly GCA_009774625.1. Lineage (GTDB taxonomy): Bacteria > Bacillota > Clostridia > Lachnospirales > Lachnospiraceae > VSOB01. The sequence continues at coordinate 20,010 of VSOB01000006.1, read as the reverse complement.
TGTTATAAGAGTCTGCCCTGTTCGCTGGAAGAATATCTTATTCTTGTTTTCGGGCGTACTGTCCGCTACCATCTTATCTGGATGGTCCTGATGATCGGAACCACTCTTGTATTCGGCATTTTAGATGCTCTGTTTCAAACCGATTCAGACCTGCATCTGCAGAGTCAGATGCTGATCTTTGGTCTGTATTTTATGTCCTCCTTCCTGCTCTCCTTTTATCCTCAGGATACGGCGGACAATGTGCTGATCAGTGTGCTGATTAAATATATTCTGTCCGGCATGGTAATCATTGCCTTTGGCATCATATATTTATATCTGGGCAAAATCCTGATTCTGCTGGAAATCCCATCTAATTCCATTTTCCGGATCACCGGACAGCTTTTCATTCTGGGGATGCCTGTTTGTCTGATGTCCTCTTTCTATCAGGAAAACAATCCGTTCCATCCGATTATACGATATCTGCCCTGTTTCTTTCTGCCTTTTTTGCCGCTTCAGGCCTTCTCTATCGGTATCCGGATTCTTCACAACGGGATCACACCCCTGCGCTATGCGGCTGTGTTTTTTCTGATTTTTGAATGCTTCTTTTTTGTGGTTTACTTTTTCCGGCGTCCCCGTCTGCATGATCTGTTTCTTTTGCTGGCTTTTCTGATTCTGACAGGGGGATGTCTGCCATTTGTGAATATGAACTATGTATCCTATCTCAGCCAGAAAACAGCCATCGACCGCTTTCTGGCATTGTCAGATGAAGGAAAACAGCCGATTCTTACTGTCCACTATAACGACTCTCCGGAAGATACCTCCAACTGGCAGCTTAACCAACGTGTTCATGGCGCTTACTCTTTTTTGTCCTATGATTATCTGGGAAAAAAATATCTGGCTACGCTGTCCGAACAGGATATTGAATGCCTGGAAGCTCTTTCCTCTTATGCGGATCCCTATGATCCCCAAACCCATTACCATACTTCTGCTTCTGTACAGCAGATTCCTGTGGAAGGCTATCGCTACTGTTATCCGTTCGAAACTGCCTCTTACCGTAGTTCCTATGAAGATCTGGATACCAGTGAGGAAAAACAGGCGCTTCTCGCCTCCTACCCGCTGCTTCCCGATGCAAAACCACAGTTAACTGCCGATCTGGATACCTTGCTGCGTTCCTATATGAAACAGGCGGACAATACCGGCAGTATAGAAGTATATTTTGCATCTCACCGTATCTATAAAATCGATGGGGAGCACGTTCTTTATCTGAATATGCTGTCTTTCACCTACGACCATGAAGCAGACCTGTTTACCAGCTTTCGGATCGAAGGCTACCTGCTGGAAAAACAATAGAAAGCCCGCTGCGCAAACTTTCTATTGTCATGAAAATAAACAAAGGGCAGTCTCTCTATACTGCCCTTTGCCTTAACTACTTCTTTTTGCTTTTCTTTCTATTTCTTTGTCACTTCAATTCTTGCGATGGCTCTGTGCAAAGCGGTTTCCGCTCTTGCAATATCCGTTTCAGGCGTTTTGGAAGCCAGCCGTTCCTCTGCCCTGTGCTTTGCTTCTTCTGCTCTGCCCAGATCGATCTCACCCGGCCATTCCACGATTTCTGCCATGATGGTCACCCGCTCCTGCAGGATTTCCGCAAATCCGGCATGAAGCGCTGCCTCCTTCTGCCCGTCACTTTCCGTAATCGTTAAGATTCCTGGTGCAACGATCACAGTCGTCGGCACATGTGCCCGATATACGCCGATTTCACCTTCGGTCGTATTAAATTCCACCATAGAGGCTTCTCCCTCATAGAATATTCTGTCGGGAGTAATAATTTTTAATTTGAATGTATTTCCTTCTGCCATATGCTCACCCCTTACTTCACGCGGGCAATGACATCATCAATCGTTCCTGCATTCAGGAAATAGCTCTCCGGAATGGAATCATGCTTTCCTTCAATGATTTCTTTGAAACCGCGGATGGTTTCACCGATCGGTACATACTTGCCTTCCAGTCCGGTGAACTGTCCTGCCACAAAGAAAGGCTGGGACAGAAATCTCTGTACCTTTCTTGCACGTCCAACCACCAGCTTATCGTCCTCAGAAAGCTCATCCATACCCAGAATCGCAATAATATCCTGCAGCTCTTTGTATTTCTGCAAAATTTCCTGTACCCCTCTGGCTACCTGATAATGTTCTTCACCCACGATACGGGGATCCAGAATCCTGGAAGTGGATTCCAACGGATCCACTGCAGGATAAATACCCAGCTCCACAATGGAACGGGACAATACTGTCGTTGCGTCCAGATGGGCGAATGTCGTTGCCGGTGCCGGGTCAGTCAGGTCATCGGCCGGCACATATACTGCCTGTACGGATGTAATGGAACCGTTTTTGGTAGAAGTGATACGCTCCTGCAGCGCACCCATTTCCGTCTGCAATGTAGGCTGGTAACCCACCGCCGAAGGCATACGCCCCAGCAGCGCCGATACTTCCGAACCAGCCTGGGTAAAACGGAAAATATTATCAATGAACAGCAGTACGTCTTTTCCGCCTTTATCACGGAAATACTCTGCCATTGTCAAACCCGTCAGACCCACTCTCATTCTGGCTCCCGGCGGCTCATTCATCTGACCAAATACCATCGTCGTTTTATCAATAACGCCCGACTCCTGCATCTCATGATACAGGTCATTACCTTCTCTTGTCCGCTCACCTACACCGGTAAACACGGAATATCCGCCATGCTCTGTGGCAATGTTACGGATCAGCTCCTGGATCAGTACCGTCTTGCCCACGCCTGCACCGCCGAACAGGCCGATCTTTCCGCCTTTCTGATACGGGCAGAGCAGATCCACCACTTTAATACCGGTTTCCAGCAGCTCTGTTTCTGTTGACTGTTCTTCAAATGCCGGTGCCGCCCTGTGAATCGGCTCATGGCCCACTTTTTCCGGCGCCGGTTTATTATCAATAGGTTCTCCCAGCACATTGAAAATACGTCCCAGCGTATTTTCACCTACCGGTACGGTAATCGGCGCTCCGGTGGCAATCGCCTCCATCCCCCTTACCAGACCGTCAGTTGAACCCATGGCAATACATTTTACCGTATCATCACCCAGATGCTGTGCCGCCTCCACAACCAGTTTCCCGCCGTCTTTGGTGGGGATATGGATTGCTTCATTGATTTCAGGAAGTTTACCTTCGCTGAACTTAATGTCCAGAACAGCACCGATAATCTGAGTGATTTTTCCACTGTTTACTTCTGCCATTATTGTTTCACTCCTTTATTTCATCGGGATTCCCTGCACTTTTACAGCTATGTGCATGCTGTTTTAACTGATTGCTTCCGCACCAGCTATAATTTCCGTCAATTCCTGTGTAATTGATCCCTGACGTGCTCTGTTGTACAACAGCGTCAGACTGCTAATCATTTCTTCAGCATTGCTCGTTGCCGAATCCATTGCCTGCATTCTTGCACCATTTTCACTGGCAGCCGCTTCTACCAGGCCGCCGTAAATCAGGCTTGTTACATATTTGGGGATAATCAGCTCCAGCGCCTCTTCATCTTCCGGCTCAAAATTCATCGGAATCTGATCGTCTTTTTTAATTTCCCCGCTTTCTTCTCCTGTTTCGCCGTTTTCACCGGTGTCCACAGGAAGCAGCTTCAAAAGTGTGGGAACATGGCTCACCGTATTTTTAAACATGGTATAGGCCAGATAAATCTCCCCGACCTGCCCGTCCGCAAAGTCTGCCAGCAGCGTATTCGCAAGCCGCACGGCATCCGGATACTGGGGTTCTTCGATCATATCGGAAAAATCTCCTTTGATCTCATAACCGTGGCGGGCAAGGGCATCTCTGCCCTTTTTACCCACCGCATAAATCACCAGTTCTTCTTTTTTGAATGTGCCTCCGGTAATCAATTTGATCACATTAGAGTTGTAACCGCCTGCCAGCCCCCGATTGGACGTAATCACGATCACGGCCTTTTTTCCGCTGCTCTCCGCCTTCAGATAGGGATGGTCGCTGTGGCCGGTTCTGGCAAGCATGGATGTAACGGTTTCATACATACAGTTAAAATATGCTTTGGACTGTTCTGCACGTACTTTCGCTCTCTGGAGCTTAACCGTGGATACGAGCTTCATGGCTTTGGTAATCTGCTGGGTACTCTGAATGCTGACTTTCCGTCTTTTAATGTCTATCATCGAGGCCATAACATATCACCCTTTCCATTTACTGTTTAAATTCTGCAATCGCTTTCTGAAGCAGACCTTCTGTTTCTTCGGAAATCACCTTTTCCTTCCGGATATTTTCCGGAATCTCCGGATATTTGGTATCCAGAAATTCAAAGAAGTCTTTTTCGAATGTTGTGATCTCTTCTACCGGAACATCCAGCAGATATTTATTGGTCGCCGCATAAATTATAATGACCTGATATTCTACCGGCATCGGCTTATACTGGGGCTGTTTCAGGATTTCCTTGATGCGTTCACCCTGTGCCAGCTTTTCCTTCGTATCCGCATCCAGTTCGGAACCGAACTGTGCGAAAGCCGCCAACTCACGATACTGAGCCAGATCCACACGGATCGGTGCGGCAATCTTTTTCATTGCCTTGATCTGTGCAGCACCGCCCACACGGGATACGGAAAGTCCTGCATTTACCGCAGGCCGGAAACCCGCATTGAACATCTCTGTTTCCAGATAAATCTGACCGTCCGTAATAGAAATCACGTTTGTGGGAATATATGCGGACACATCTCCCGCCTGTGTTTCAATGATCGGAAGTGCGGTCAGAGAACCGCCGCCATATTCCTCACTCATTCTTGCCGCTCTCTCCAGCAGTCTGGAATGCAGATAAAATACATCTCCGGGATATGCTTCACGCCCCGGCGGACGGCGAAGCAGCAGGGAAAGTGTACGGTAAGCCGTTGCGTGCTTGCTCAGATCGTCATATACGATCAGCACATCCTCACCATTCTCCATCCATTCCTCTCCGATTGCGCATCCGGAATACGGCGCAATATACTGTAACGGAGCCAGTTCACTTGCCGTAGCCGCTACTACAGTGGTGAAGCTCATTGCTCCGAACTCTTCCAGGGTCTTAACAATACCTGCAACCGTAGACGCCTTCTGACCGATGGCTACATAGATGCATTTTACACCCTGGCCCTTCTGGTTGATAATCGTATCAATGGCAATCGCTGTTTTTCCGGTCTGCCGGTCTCCGATAATCAGCTCACGCTGGCCCCTTCCGATAGGTACCATAGAGTCAATAGCCTTAATACCTGTCTGCAGAGGTGTATCCACAGACTTTCTGGTAATAACGCCGGAAGCAACTCTTTCTATTTTGCGGTATTTCTCTGTCTGTATCGGACCTTTTCCGTCAATCGGCTGACCAAGAGCGTTTACCACACGTCCCAGCATTGCATCGCCTACAGGAACCTCTACCACCCTTCCGGTTGTCTTGACAATATCGCCTTCATTGATATTCTTATGGCTGCCAAGCAGAACAGCGCCCACATTATCCTCTTCCAGGTTCAGCACCATTCCGTATATTTCCCCGGGAAACTCCAAAAGTTCCCCCTGCATTGCATTTTCCAGTCCGTGCACGCGGGCGATGCCGTCGGCCACCTGGATAACAGTACCCACATCGGATACCTCCAGCTCCGAAGCATACCTCTTGATCTGATCCTTTATTACCGCGCTGATTTCTTCTGGTCTTAAATTCATAGATCTATACGCACCTTTCTTTCTCTGTTTCACTCTGCCAACTGTATCTTCATCAGATTTTTCTGCAGTTCAGACAGCTTTGTTCTGATGCTGCTGTCCACGACCCTGTCACCGATCCGGATTACCATACCCCCGATCAGCCCCTGATCCACTGCATAATGCATCTCCATCTGCTGATATCCAGTTGTTTCCAGCAGCTTTGCAACAATCTGCTGCTTCTGCTCCTCCCTCAGCTTCTCCGCTGTTGTCACGAAGGCAACGCCAATCCCTTTCCGCTCCTTTACCCGGTCCAGAAAGTACTGAAGGATATGATCCACTTCACCGTAACGATCCTTTGTGATGATCAGAGAAAGAAATCCCAGCAGTTCACTGTCCAGCCTTCCCTCAAACACATTTTTCATTACCTGAAGTTTTTCTTCCTTTGCGATTTTCGGATGATTCATCAAGCTGCCCAGCTCTCTGCTGCCCGCAAAGATCTCCTGCAGGATCCGAATCTCCTCCGCAAAAGAATCCACCTTGTTTTCTTCTATGGCAAGCTCATATAAGGCTTCCCCATAAGTTTTGGAAATCAGCTTAGCCATGTAGTATCACCTATTTCCTTTAATGTTTCCTCTAACAGGTTATCCTGAACTGCGGTATTGATAGATGCTGCCACTACCTTGCCCGCCATCAGGGATGCAATGGAAACCATTTCCTTTTTCACATCGTCGGCTGCTTTTTTCTTTTCCAGTTCCGCTTCCTGAACGGCCCTTTCCCTGATTCGCGCAGCCTCTTCTTTGGCCTCTGCAATGATTTTTGCCTCGTTTGCCAGTGCTTTCTTTCTGGCAGCACTCAGGATTTCTTCCGCTTCCTTCTCCACATTCTGAAGTTTTGCTTCATACTCCGCCTTCAGACTCTGCGCTTCTTCCCTGTTTTGTCTGGCATCACCCAGATCATCACGAATCTTTTCCTGGCGCTTTTTCAGCATATCACGAATCGGATTGAACAGGAAGTGAGACGCTACCAGAAACAGGGTAAATACAGCAATCATACTCAGCAGCGCATCATGCAGAAGTTGTGGTGTCAGGTCAAATAAATATGAGTCCATGTCTGCCTCCTTTCATAATATTTTTAAAGAGACTTCTTATGGCATCAGCGGTTTTACGAATAACAGAAGCATTGCAATCAACAGACCATACAAACCTGTCGTCTCGGCAACGGCCTGTCCCAAAAGCATCGTAGAGGTAATATCAGACTTTGCTCCCGGATTTCTGCCTACTGCTGCTGCAGCATGCCCGGCTGCAATACCCTGGCCTACACCAGGTCCGATACCTGCAATCACCGCAAGACCCGCACCGATTGCGGAGCAACCTAAGATAAAGTTTGTGTTGAATTCCATGTTTGTTTCCTCCTTAAACTTTTTAAAACTTAATTTTGCATCGCTATCCTTCTATTGCATCATTCACATATGTCATGGTCAGCATACAGAACACATATGTCTGAATTGCCCCTGAAAACAGGTCGAAATAAACGTGCAGCGCCGCCGGCCAGATAATTGCAATTCTGGAAAGCAATGCGTACACAAGAGCCATCATGACCGTTCCGGAAAGAACATTTGCAAAAAGACGCAGTGACAGAGAAACCGGCACTGCCAGATCTCCTATGATATTAATGGGCGCCCAGAATACCCAAGGCTCACACAATCCTTTCATCACGCCTTTCACTTTTTGATGCTTGAACTTGTTAAAATGGATGATGGCAAAAGTCATCACACCAAGCGGAAAAGTCACGCCATAGTCCGCAGTCGGCGGTCTTAAGCCGAACAGACCTGAAATGTTGCTCAAAAATATAAAAATGAAAATCGTACCGATGTAGTTTGCAAACCTGGCGGCATTCCTGCCCATAACGCCTTCCACCATACCGTCCAGCTTCTCCACAATCAGCTCAACCACATTCTGAAACCCATCCGGCACCAAAGACGCATGCTTCATAACCCGATTTGCCGCAATGCAGAAGCTGACAATTACCAGCAATACGATGAGCATACAAATATGCGTGGTCGTTATCCAGAATTCCTGACCAAACAATTGGTAAGAAAAAACTCCGTGAATCATAAAATCCACTTCGGCTCCCTGAGATAACAAGATTCCCTGTCCCATAGATTCACCTCCTTAATCTTACTATTACTTTATGGGTAATCGGCTGTAAATAAGCCGCTACTTTCAATGTCATAATCCCCAGAAATGCAGACAGGGGATTGGCTGTCTCTGTCAGCATCAGAAATGCCAGCACAAGGATCACCACACCATACCTGAGCGCCGACTGCCTGCGCATCAGCTTCTGTGCGCCTGCTTCTCCCAACTCCAGTGCGCTGTCCAAAGTCCGCCACATATGCCAGGCCATCGCTGCCGCCAGAACCGCACCGATCCACAAACCCACACTGTAGGATAACCTGTCTTTCACAAACCATACAACTGTTCCCTGAAACAGCACCGCCGCCGCGCCGATCCCTGCAAACAGCTCTGTCAGCGTTTCATTCCATATCCTTTCGCTCTTCCCGGACTCCCTCATGGCCTGCCACCCTTTCCTCCGTCCCGCTGTAAATCCTTCTGGCCAACAGAAATACATTGCGGAAACCTGCCAGTGCTCCCACAAAGAAAAGAAGAATCATAAAACAAGAAGTCCCCATTTTTCTATCCAGAAATAAGCCCAAAAAGAAGCATAGAAAAATAGGGACAAGCATATTAATACCAAACTGACTGATCGTGGTAAGCGCCTGATAAACTGCTTTTTTCTGTTTCAGGCCTTTCCTCCGGTTCTCCCTCATTCTCATTTTACTCCCTTTTCCGATTATATCCAATAATTCTCATCCTGTAAAGTCAAACCTGCAAATTTCCTGTCCGGAAAGCTGTTTAAAATTTTCATAAAAACAGGAATTGCCATTGACTTTTGAATACGCCAAGTGTAGCATTTGAAATAACATTACAGATCATTATACCCTGCTAATCCAGCCGATGGAGGGCGACTATGGAATATCCATTACTTTACCGGAAACGAATCATTCCCGCCGAATGTATCCTGCTGAAAGATGATACGATCCTCTCCTGGGATCAGGAACGCATCGTAACCAAATGGAGGGCATTGAAACCAAAAAAAGACCTGCATCACGGCTATTCCTGCTATTTTCTGAATGAAGGCTATAAAGTCAGCAAATTTTATCGCTCTGACGACAGCCTTCTGTATTATTACTGTGATATCATCACCAGCGAATATCATAAGGATACCCATTCCTTTATTGTAACCGACCTGTTGGCTGATGTCATTATTTATCCCGACGGCTTTGTCAAGGTTGTGGATCTGGATGAAATGGTGCCCGCATTAGAGCAGGGCGGCATTTCCATGGAAAATCTGAAATCCGCCCTGTTATCCTGCAACAGACTGCTTACCATCATATATGACGGCAGGCTGCCGGAGCTGGCAAACTACATCGAAGCATTTGAATCTCTCTGATTCTGCCCAAAACGGCGGACCGTTTTGAGATTGTCTTTCTAATAAAAAATATGTCCGCCAATGGCTATGCCTGTCAGCCCCGGTATCGGAGTTCTGAAATAAACACAATTTCCAACGTTGCTCACACCGCTCATAGCTTCGTCTGCCGCCTGATAGCAGGCCTGTGTGGCACGCCCTTCTGCCAGCGCCAATGCCAGTCTGCCGCTTCCTACCGGAGAAAACTGTTTATTTTGGTAGATTACTCCCACAACCGTATCCGGATACACCGAACTCAGCACCCGGTTGATTACCACCGCCCCTACTGCAACCTTTCCTTCATAAGGCTCCGCACCGGCCTCACAGTATATCAACTGGGCCAGCAGTTCCCTGTCCCCTTCCGCAAAGGTCACTTCCGAGATATCTCTTTTGGCTGATTTGGACGCCAGTCTTGACATAGCCTGTTCCTCTGCCAACTGCTTCTGCAGCGCGGCAATATTGGCTTCCTGCTCTTTTACCTGTGCTTCATAGGCATGTGCCACATGTTCCGCCTCGGAGATCTGATCTGCATATCCTGCAATATTGTCGGCAGTATTCTGTACCATCCCGGCCACCTTGCTCTGTTCCGCCTTTGTTTCCTCCCGGAGCCCGTCCAGTTCCTCTTTTTGGGCCACCAGCTTTTCTTTGGTTTCTTCGATCTGTTTTCTGGTTTCTTTATATTCTTCCAGCATTCTGTGATCATAGGCGGAGATCATTTCTATATATTGGCTTTTGTTCAGGAAATCGCCAAGACCTTCTGAGGAAAACAGCATCTCCAAATATACCGCATCGCTTCTTTCATAGATAAATTTAATGCGTTTTTTCATGCATTCATACTGCCACTCCACCGTTTCCTCAGCTTCCTGCAGTGCCGCTTCCGTATTGGAGATCTCCTGTTCTTTATCTGCAATATTGCTTTCCAGCTCCTCCAGATTCCGGCTGACCTCTTCCAGATTGTCATTCAGTATGGAAAGCTGTCCCTGCAGGGAATTCCGCTCCCCCTGCATACCCTGTATGTTCTCCTTGGTCTGTTCCAGTGCAGATTCCGTCTTTTTTTTATCTTCTTTTGCCTTATCCAGCTTTTCCTGTGTCGTAGTCGCACGAACCGTCCCGGCCGTACTGACAGCCAGAAATACCATACACAGCACGGCTGCGATCTGCCTGCCCGCACGTTTCACAGGCTTCATACGCTTCACCCCTCCCGGCATCTTTCCTACAGTTCCAGCTTTATCCTGCGTCCCCTGGGCTGATACTGATAATATCTGACTTTCGCTGCATCCAGCATTTTTCTGGAAGCTATGATAGACGGTGTATCGGCATACTTATCACATTCATACACAATCGTCCGGATACCCGCCTGAATGATTGCTTTGGCACACTCATTACAGGGAAACAGAGACACATACAATCTGGCCCCTGCCAGACTGCCGCCTCTGTAATTCAGAATAGCATTCAGTTCACTGTGGGTAACATAAGCATACTTGGTATCCAGCATGTCTCCTTCCCGTTCCCAGGGAAACTCATCATCCCCACATCCTGTGGGAAATCCGTTATAGCCCACAGACAGTATCTTATTGTCCTCACTTACGATACAGGCGCCCACCTGTGTGCTGGGATCTTTGGAACGCATTCCCGACAGTTTGGCGATCCCCATAAAATACTCATCCCAGGAAATATAATCCTCTCTTTTCATTACCCCGCTCCGATTACTTGGTTCCGAAAATTCTGTCGCCCGCATCTCCCAATCCCGGTACAATATAACCGTGATCGTTCAGTTTATCATCCAATGCACCGATAAACATATCCACATCCGGGTGATTTTTCTGCATCAGCGCAACCCCTTCCGGCGCCGCAATGATGCACATAAAATGTATTTTTTTACAGCCCCGCTCTTTCAGCATCCGGATAGCTTCCACAGAAGAACCCCCGGTGGCAAGCATAGGATCCACCACAAACACTTCCCGCTCAGCACAATCCGCAGGGAGTTTACAATAATACTCCACCGGCTGAAGTGTTTCCGGATCCCGGTACAAACCGATATGTCCCACCTTTGCCGCCGGTATCAGATCCAGCATACCGTCTACCATCCCTAAACCGGCCCGCAGGATAGGCACAATGGCAATTTTCTTGCCTCGCAGCTCTTTTGCCGTGGCCTTGCAGAGAGGCGTTTCGATTTCCACATCTTCCACCGGCAGATCTCTTGTGGCCTCATAGCAGATCAGCATGGCAATCTCACTGATCATCTGACGGAAATCCTTGGTCCCTGTATCCTTTCTCCTGATATAGCCGATTTTATGCTGAATCAACGGATGATCCATCACTATCGCTTTCGCCATGTTTTTCCTCCTGTTTCTTTTATCTGTTTCAGGCCGGCGGCCCGGTATCACTGCGCTTCTATCAGATCAATCCTTCTCTGATGGCGTTCTTCTCCGGAAAATTCTGTTTTCAAAAAGGTTTTCACGATTTCCAGCGCCAGATTGCTGCCTACGATACCCGCTCCCAGCGCCAGCACATTGGCATTGTTATGCAGTCTGGTCAACTTTGCAGAGGCGGAATCTGCACACAGTGCGCAGCGAATCCCCGGCAGCTTATTGGCCGTAATGGAAATGCCGATACCTGTCGTGCAAATGACAATCCCCTTTTCACAGCTTCCGTCTGCCACCGCCTGCGCCGCCGCACGTCCAAACACAGGATAATCACAGGATTCCTTATTGTCACATCCAAAATCCTGATACGCATATCCGGCTTCCTCCAGATATTTTTTAATTTCCTGCTTCAGATCATATCCGCCATGATCACTTCCCAATGCTATCATTCACTTTCCCTCCTGTTTTCTCCTGTTTTTATGATATGATATCCCGCTGCCTTCAACAGCCGATTCATCACAGCCTGTCCGATGCCGTCGCCGGAAAATGCCTCCGAATAGATACAGGTCACATGCTGCCTGTCAAAGCTCCTCAGTATGGCATACAGATGTCTGGCAGCTTCCGCCTCATCCTCTCTGGCGCCTGCAGCTTCCACCCAGTCTGCCTGATAAAAGCCCTGCGTCTCACTGGAACAGAGTATACCCACTTTTTCACCTGCCCTCATCTTTTCATCTGCAAGTCTTTGGATGGTTTTTGTTACCTCCTGTTCTTCTCCTGTCACGACTGTCAATTCCCCGGCCGGAGCATAGTGCCGATATTTCATGCCCGGCGCTTTGGGCGCCCGGCCTTCCTCCATCCCAACAGATGGCCTGTCCTCATCTACCGGCCCGTTCAACACCGCTTCCAGCATATCTTTGGTAATACAGCCCGGTCTTAAGATGACAGGCGTTCCTTCGGTCAAATCCACAATTGTCGATTCCAGACCGATACATGCCGCACCGCCGTCCAGCACCATCTCAATCCTGCCCGATAAATCTTCCGCCACATGCCCGGCCATAGTCGGACTGGGTTTTCCCGAAAGATTGGCGCTGGGAGCCGCCACATATCCGCCGGCTGCCTCTATCAGCGCCAATGCGACCCGATTGTCCGGCATCCGCACCGCCACAGTAGACAGACCGCCTGTGGTTTCTGTCGGTACCGCATCCGACTTCTCCAAAATCATCGTCAGCGGCCCCGGCCAAAAAGCCCTGGCCAGCTTCTGTGCCTCTTCCGGAATCTTTCTGGTGATTTTTCCGATATCTTCCCATCGGCATATATGCACAATCAGTGGATTGTCAGACGGGCGCCCCTTTGCCGCGTAAATTTTCCTTGCAGACTCTCTCTGCAAAGCATCCCCTCCAAGTCCATAGACCGTCTCCGTAGGAAATGCAACCAACCCGCCGGCCTTCAGAATCTTCCCTGCCTCTGCCAGCACTTCCCTGTCCAAATATTGTCCATCCACTTTTGCTATTCTGGTCTTTATCATAAATGCCTACCTCAATGCTTTAGTATACCACAATCTTTTCCAACGGAAAAGAGATTTTTCCGCTTATCTCCCTTCTCCGGCAAGCACTTTCACCGTATACCCTTCCCAGGGCGCCGGCACTTCCAGCTTTCTGATCATTTGTTCCAACACGTTTTCCGGAATCCTGCGTGTCCTGATCTGATTCCTGCGAAACAGCTCATCACAGGGTACTTCCAGATACACAATATGCACCCTGGCTCCATATCCCGCAAACAGAGAAACGAGTCTTGCCCTGGTTGCCCGGAGCAGATTGGTGGCATTCCAGATAAAAGGCTGCCTGTTCCGTAAGTATTTTCGTGCCTGCTCTATGGCGGCATGCACCACCTGGCCTGATTTTCTGGCAGGCGGGATTCCCATCTTCTCACGTATTGCATCCAGAGAAACCATCGGCAAATCCCCGCCGTTTTGTTCAATCCAACTGTCTTTTCCCGCCAAAGGCAGACCCGCCATCAAATACACATCAAACTCTGTATCATTATATAATGCCGCGCCTCTCCATAAGCCATCCCTGTGAAAATACTGAAATCTGGTATAGGCGTCTGTAAATGTCCAGGATTTCTCCCAGATTCCCAGCTCTTTCGCATACTCCCCAAACAGTTCCACAGACGACATAAGTTGTTCTGTGTCCTCTCCGCTCCGTCCCCTCACATCTGCGGCAGAAAGCAAATACAGAAGTCGCAGCGGCATCCGTTCCGCCGCCTGCAAGAGTTCAAATTCCGGTTTTTCTTTCGTCCAGAACCATACCGGCAGCCCATGATATCGAATCAGTCCGGCCGCGATCTCCCGCTGAGAAAAAGTCAGGCCAAACCGCTCCTGCTCTTTGTACGCCATACTGCGGAACCTTTTCTCCCCGATCAGGGTATGCCTGGGAGAAACCCAGTTTCCGTCCTCCTGCTTTGTACAGGAAACCTTCCCTATATCATGAAAGGCGGCCGCCAGAAACAAAAGCTCCTGTTTCTCCGGCTCAAGCGCATACCAGTCAGGCAATTCCGGCAGTCTTTCACACACCAGCCCGATATGCCGGTATACGTCGCCTTCCGCATGGTAAACCGGATTTTGAGGAATATCTTTCATATCGGAAATCTCAGGATACATCTCTGTCAGGCGATTCAGAGAGAATCCGCTGTTTCGGATTTCCGTAAGGATTTTCTTACTCATTTATACATCTTCCCCTTTCCCTGTTCCCTCTGCCCCGTATTCTCCGGTATCAAACAGATCCACACCTTCTGACAGCCGGTTTGCGATGATCGGCCGATTGATCCAATGGCTTTCCGAATCAAGAATCGTACTCAAAAAAGAACCCCTTACAAACTTCAACCGGTCTGTCACATAATCTCCTGCTTCCACTTTGATATAAATACCTTCCATTGTACCTGTCAAATCGGTCTGTCTGAGAGCTGTTTCTGCATTGACACCGCCCTTTTTGCATTGATGCAGAAAGGAAGTCTCCGGCTCCTGGGAAATGAAATGACTGGGACCGATCCACCTCGTAATTTCTTCCCGATACGCAAAATGTCCCTCTGCCAGTACCCGGACAGAATGGATAAACGGGGCTTTTTTCAAAAAATCCCTGCGCTTTTTTGTAGAAAAAAATTTCCCCTCTTCCTTATCAAACAAGTCAAATTCCATAAAATAATGGGGCAGTCTGTCGTAAAACACCGTATGTTTGGCATACAGCCATTCTCCATACATAATGTAACGGCTTCCCAGCAGTCGAAAAAGAGGAGCTCTGAAAGTGCCTGCCCACAGTTTAAACAGATCAAACTGCCGTTCCCCATATCCTCCGTTTAAAAAATGTCCCCGGCTCTGCAAAAACATAGTCCCGTCCATACCAAAACTGATTCCGCAATTGGCGCCGTCCACCTTTTCCTCCAAAACCAGATACTTTCCCCGCAGTGTATCAAATGCCACACATTTCAGATTTTCATCCCCTGCCTGTTCCCTGGAGCCTTCCAGATGCCGTGTTCTTGGATATTTAAAAATCTGTTCCATCATCATTCCTCCTGTCATACTTTCACGATCCGGCGTTTCCTGGCATAAAAAAACGCCGTGAAGGAATATCTTTCACAGCATACACAAAACATACCACTTCTGCCGGCAGCCCTCTGCCGCAGAACTGGCATATTTCTTAACACACAAAACCTCATGCTGTCAATCTTATATTCCAACTTAACAAGCGCAAAAAACATCAGCCACTTTTATTTTGATAACTGTGACTGTCTGTTTTTCTCTTCGTTTGTCAGAATATGGATTACATGGGGTCCTCCTGTCTCAACTCATATATCATTTACATTTTCACTATAGCATCGAACATAAGCTCTGTCAAACAGATCTTTACGATTATTTTGTATTCAAAGTCTGCATAATTCCCATAAAAACCGCCCAGGCTACCTTATCCTGATATGCTTCGTCCGACAATTTCCCTGCTTCCTCATAATTTGACAGAAAACCACATTCCACTATAATAACCGGCGAAGTGGTTTTTTTCAGCAGATAATAACTGGCATTGGCTTTTGCTTCCCGCTTGTTTTCCGGATCCACTCTGGTTTTAAAACTTTTCTGCATGATTTCAGCCGCCATACGGCTGTCGGCACTGTCCCGATAATAAAATACCTGGGCCCCTTTTACATACTCTTCCGGATAACTGTTCTGATGGATGCTGATGGTAATGACCGGAGACGCCTCCTCAATCAAGGCAATCCGTCGTTTCATATCCTGTACTTTTTTGTTCTGTGCTCCGGAATCGTACAGCCCTTCCCCGTCTGTACGGGTCATCACGACCCGGACTCCTTCCATTTCCAGATAAGCGGCAACCTTCTGTGCAATCTGCAGATTAATATCCTTTTCCAGTGCACCATTAATACCAACCTTGCCCGGATCATCTCCACCATGTCCGGCATCTATCACAACACATCTGTCCGTTTCCACATGGCTGCCTGAAACAAATGCAGCCGTTCCTTTTACCGCCATAAATCCGGCCATTGCCAGCATGGCAAACATGGCCAGATAGACCGCTGCTGCCTCCAGATGTCTAATTTTGCTTTTCCAACTTTTCATTGTTTTCATCCAGTATCTTTTTTACTATCCTATGAAAAGTATTACAAAAAAAGAATCCGGCTTCCATAACTATCCGTGCAAATATAAATCAATCACATTCCAGATAGACGGTCTTTCAAGCCCCAGCTTCCATGCGCCCACACCGGCTATCTGATAGCTGGACATAATATTCAGTTTTGCCTCAATGGACTGCTCATCTTCCAGCCATACCTGATAAAACATACCGTCTTTTTCAAATTCCGCATAATTCTGGCAGGTGCTGGCATCCCATACCGGTGATACCCCCTGCTCCGCAAGGAACTGATCTGCGGAATCCATACCCACGGCATCGCTTGTCACATCACCGCCGCCGGACTTCCACACTCTTGTGTAAAACGGTACCGCATTGATAATTTTCTCTGCCGGCACCTCCTCCAGTGTCTTTTGGATACCTTTTTCCACAAATCCGATAGAAGCCACACTTCCTGCTTCCTTGCTGCCTGACCAATGTTCGTCATATCCCATTATGATCACATAATCCGCCACTCTGCCCTGTTCTGCCCTTCCATAATATCCGGTATTACCAACCGGAACATAATTGTCCACGGAAAGCACAATGCCATTGGCCCGGCAGGGAATGGACAATTCCCTGATAAACTGTACAAAATGTTCTCCTGTCTCTTCACTCAACTGTTCAAAATCAATGTTAATGCCATCCATACCGCATGCTGCCGCTGCCTGTATCAGTCCGTCAATCAAATGGGCGCGCTTCGAAGTAGAGGATAGGACCTGATAAGAATCCACTTCATTGCTGAAATTATCAATCAGCCCCCAGACCTCCAGACCCATCTGATGCGCCTGCGCCACATAATCTGTGGAAGCAATACTTGTAAAATTGCCTTCATTATCACTGAGAGAAAACCAGGTGGGAGAAATGGTATTCAGACCTTCCACACCTGCCATAACATCCGACAGATATGCGTTGGCGGCCTGTGTGGTCACCTGATGCCATGCCATACATACCTTATCATTCCGGGATATATTAGTATAAACCGGTTCTTCATAATCAGTCACCGCCGTCATCGTCTCCGTGCGGAAATCGTCCAGCCGTTTCTTTTCCACATAACCGATCATGCCATCGGATTTCACTTTCACCCAGGTATCCATTTCTTCCAATACCACAACCTGACTGCCCTGTGTGACTTCTTTCAGAATCTCACTTTTGATACCTCCCTGATAACGGATCTGAGTATCCTTATCAATCTCGGCCAAAGTCTGTTCTCCCCACTGAGTGTACACCTGCATCCTGCCCGGATCCCTGAATGTTTCGTAAGAAAAATTTGTGAATTTTTTAACATAATCTGCTGCAATATATAAAGTATCACCTTCATACCGGGCCAGAACATATCCGGCATCCTGCCCGGATCCGTCCTGGATAAATTCCGTGCCGCCAATGTTCACCCGTATGATATCATCCGGCGTGGTATAAAGCAGCAGATTTTCCCCCCGGTCCTCATAAAAGCGTTCATTCATATACTGATGTACTGTATCAATTGAAAAATAATAGACCCCATCCAGCACAAGGGCTTTATCTGTCAACAGTTCATCCTGCAGCACAATTGCCACTTCCTCATCACTCTGCAGGTTAAAATACTCCTCCAGATCCGCCTTTTCTTTGGAATAACTGTATTTATCTATCAGCTTCATTCCCAGGCTGACCGTTAAAACCAATAATATAAGGACGATTGCAACGAATGCCGGAATTAATTTTTTCATCCTGCTCTCTCCTTTCCAACCGTCCTCATTATAACAGACTATTCCGATACCGTCATTACCAATTTTGACGTTTTTTGTTTTTTTCTGGGGCATCGTAAATTGTCAGCGTAAAGGCTCCTTAAATGATTCGTTTCCTTAAAGATAAATAGTCCTCATGATACCCCTGATACCTGATCCGTCTGCCTGTTGGTCTGCCCTGTGTCCAGTACCCCATGCTTATACTTAATCATCAGGTCTGGCGTATCCTGTCATACCGAAGCTCTGTCAGCTTACCTTCCTGATTCATCACATAGTCCGGCATATACACAGTCTCTTCATTGACAAAACAAGTACACACCAACTCTTCGGCAGATACTTCTCTGCCTTCCAGATACAGAACCGCACCGCTTCTGGCGATCCTTTCCAGGCGTATCCTCATGTCGTGCAGCTCATCTTTCTGTAACACATATGATCCCTCCTTCTGTTCAATTTGAAAATCCGGAGACAAGGACCTGCTGTGATATATTCTATTCCTTCGGATTTTCATGGGAATTTTCGGTAAAAATGGTACGAAAACAGTACTGAAGAGATGCACGGACGTGTATTGTGACATATTATAAATGTAATACTACGTTGTGGAATTTGAATTATAACATTAAGAAATCGTTGGAAAATTCTGATGTCCTGTTCACGCACAGGAGCTGATAAGACTCCCTCCTGCCATCGGCAGAAGTTCTGATGACGAAACTTTCCGTTTCTGGACTTAATGTAAGACGGCATATCCTCTATGCCTGGGATTCGATAGAAATACCATGCCTCCTTCCAATATACAGATTGTCCGAAAGCATCTCTGCACATTATTATAACTTAAAACTTTCACAGATACAAGTATTTTTCAAAATTTATGAAAAATTTATGAATTGTAGATCCTTCTATTGACTTGAAGAATCAATAAGTATAAGATACACTTAATAATAATAAAGAGTCCTGTCTGCAGTGCGGAAAACCTGCGTATACTGCAGGAATCCTTTCGGATTTCCCCTTCAAAAAATAAGCATCCCGTCTGCAGACTCCCCATATTATATTGATATGTAGTTTTTCGAACAAAACCCTTACAGGTAATATATGATTGCAGGAATTTCCAGTTGAAACTGACCAGTAAAATGGTATCATATAAGCGAGGATGTGATTGAATGAAAATTGAAAAAGTAAATGACCATCAAATTCGCTGCACTTTAACAAAAGCCGACCTGATCGACAGAGAACTGAAAATCAGCGAGCTGGCCTATGGCACGGAAAAAGCCAAAAACCTGTTCCGTGACATGATGCAGCAGGCCTCCTTTGAATGCGGCTTTGAAGCAGAGAATATCCCCCTGATGATAGAAGCGATACCTTTGAATGCAGAATGTATCGTTCTCATTATTACAAAAGTAGAAGATCCGGAAGAACTGGATACCCGTTTTTCCAAGTTTGCACCTTCCATACATGATGCGGAAGAGGATGGCACAGAAGAGCCCGCCGAAAGCTACCTGGAAGGGGCAGACGATGTACTTGACCTGTTCAAGAAACTTCATGAAAACAAACTGAAAAATTCATATGAAGGAGAAGCCGCACAAAATACCGAAGTGCCTGCGTCCCTGGCTGATTTATCTACTGGCAGCGAAGCAGTTGCGCTGGCTCTGGAAGCGGATCTGACAAAGGTATTTTCCTTCCCCCATTTAAGTGAACTGACCCGCCTGGCACATGTACTGAAAAATTTCTATCATGGCACCAACTCTTTATACAGCAGCCGGGAAAGCGGCAATTACTCACTGATTCTTACCAAAAGCGGACATACGCCGGAAGAATTTAACAAAGTCTGCAATATTATTTCCGAATACGGCGCTCCGGAAAAATACTTCTCCGGCACCGAGGCTTATTTAAACGAGCATTGCGAGCTTTTTATCGCCGATCATGCGCTGCAGTCTCTGGCTCTGATCTGAGATAAGGGATGAAAGGCAGACTACAGGCAGAGTCGCCGCCACCCGTAAAACGGGTGGCTCGGGACGCTGGCTGTAAGCCCCTGCTGCCAGACAGCGTCTCAAGGCGC
>VSOB01000059.1 GCA_009774625.1 Lachnospiraceae bacterium | reverse complement strand
GCATCATACAGCCGCAGAGGGCGATTTTCAAATGGGGCTTTCTGCGTTTATAGCCATGCAGCACCCCCAGACGCCCATATACCTTCTGGTTTGCATTGTCCCGAACCGTACAGGTATTATAAATAATAAAATCTGACGCTTCCTCCTGCGCCATTTCGAAACCGCTCTTCTGCAGGATGCCCAGCAGCTTCTCAGAATCTCTGGCATTCATCTGACAGCCCATATTGACGACACAGGCTTTTGGCAAACGCCCGTTTTTCCGTTCAAACGCCCGGACCCATTCCCGGCATTTTGCCATAAAGCAGTACTGCCTGGCTGGTTCCTCTGTGGGCGGCTCTGAATTGATATCTATTTTATCTAAATCGATTTCATTATACATTCTCTTGACTTTATACCCTTTCTATCATACAATGCTGAAAAAGAAACGGGCTTTTACCGTACAGCTTTATGGCTCAAGCGGGGGACTCGTTTCTTTTTTTATATTTATCCTATTTTCATCAGCAACTGGTTTTGCCGACTTGGATTGTACCTGTATTTCCCTTTTCGTTTATTACAAAATATACGTGTGCAAGTATCCTGTCTACAGCTTTGCAAAAGCCATCAACACGGAAATCAGGATTCCAAAAATCCCAACCAGCAGGGAAATCGTATTGTTGGCGCTGTTCTTTCTGATTTCCCCGGACAGTCGTAAAAATTCTTCTTCCGTCCGCTTCAGTATACTGCCTACAGCCCCTTCGTTTTCTTCGTTTTTCAGCTTTTCCATATCCGTCAGGATATTCTGCTGATATTTATCGCATCTGCTGAAAGGATATTTGGATTCCAGAACATCCCGTACCGATTTGATGTGGTCATTGTATTTTTTCAGATTTCCGATTTCACCGGAATTGATCCTGAAAATGATCGCATTGATCCATGCTATGATATTGGGAAATACTCTGATCGTTTCCGGTCTTTCCTGACAATACTGACTGTAAAACTGTTCGATCTCTTTGGCCAGTTCTCCGATGTCCTCCCGTTTGTCACTCCAGTCAAACAAAATGGCTTCCAGTCCTCTGCAGGACCGTCGTATGTACACTCTCTTATTGTTAAACAGCACATACATTTCAAATGCCACCATTAAAGCCAGTAAACCTATATACAATATAAAAAACAACTCACCTGCCATATGCCTTATCCTCTTCTTTCGTAATATCCACCGGTTTAAATGAACCCTTCCGTTATCTTTTTTTCTTCGATTGCCGCCACGATCAGCTTACTCAGATCCCGGTAGCCCATCTCTCTGGCCAGCCGCATATACTCTTCCTTTTTGCCCAAAGGCAGCGTCAGGTGATAATGATCTCTGTTTTCACTGTTCCATTTATTTTTTGCTCTTGTTGCTGCTGTCCCCATCCCCATCCTCCTTACCGAATCTGGCCGTTTCCTTCTATTATATACTTGTACGTGGTGAGTTCCGACAATCCCATCGGCCCTCTTGCATGCAATTTCTGTGTGCTGATACCGATTTCCGCTCCAAAACCAAACTCAAAGCCATCCGTAAACCGGGTGGAAGCATTCACATACACACAAGCAGAGTCCACCTCTCTGGTAAACTTTTCTGCCATCTCCGGATCTCTGGTGAGAATGGCATCAGAATGATGGGTGCTGTATCTGTTAATATGAGCAATGGCCTCTTCTGTGCTTCCCACCGTTACCGCAGACAACATATAGTCCAGATATTCTCTGCCATAATCCGACTCTGTGGCAGACACCGCATCCGGAAGAATCCGGCATACCTGCGCGTCCCCCCGTATTTCCACCATATGTACTTGTTCCAGCCCCTTCTGCAGAGCAGGCAAAAAATCTCCGGCAGCCTTTTCGTGGATCACAAGAGACTCACAGGCATTGCATACACCAATCCGCTGTGTCTTGGCATTGATGACGATACGGACAGCCTCTTCCAAGTCAGCGGATTCGTCAATATAGATATGACAGTTGCCGGTTCCCGTCTCTATGATGGGTATGGTACTGTTTTCCACCGCTGCCCGGATCAGCCCGGCGCTGCCTCTGGGAATCAGCACATCGATATAATCTTTACATTTCATAAAAGCTGTGGCAGTTTCCCGGTCCGTAGCCTCAATCAACTGCAGGGCCTCTTTCGGTACGCCTGCCTTTTCGAGGGAGCCACGAATGGAAGCGGCAATCGCCATATTGGAGCGGATGGCATCGCTGCCCCCTTTTAAAATCACTCCATTGCCTGCTTTGAAACAAAGCGCAAATGCGTCTGCCGTCACATTGGGACGGGATTCATAAATAATACCGATTACCCCCAGTGGAACACTAACCTTTTTCAGCCGCAGCCCATTGGGTCTTTCCCGGCTATCCAGTACCCGCCCGGTGGGATCCGGCAGCTCTGCCACCTGTCGCAGCCCTTCTGCCATCCCGTTAATCCGGCTCTCATCCAGTTTCAGCCGGTCCAGCAGACCCGCATGCATCCCGTTTTCCCGGCCTGCCTGCATATCCAATCCATTGGCGGCCAGAATGGCCTCCCGGTCCGCCTGCAGCCCCTGGGCTGCCTGCAGAAGAGCCTGATTTTTTTCTTCCGCTGTCAATACCTGCAATCTATACTTGGCCATGACCGCTTTTTTTCCCATTTCTTCCAGACTGTTCATCATTCCACAACCTCCCGTCTCTGTCATATCATCACTCTGTTATCGTATCAGATTTCACCGTCCTCTGTTAAAATAATATGGGGACAAATATCATGCTCCTCATACGGAACCGCCTCTCTGATCTGAAACCCGAATGCCAGCGCCAACACAGGCATAGGCGCCCTGTGCAGATATCTGTCATAATAACCGCCGCCGTAACCGATCCGGTGATGCCTTCTGTCAAATACCACTCCCGGCATCACCATCAGACTTGTCCTGGATACCATTCCTTCCTTCTCTGGCACATGCCGTACGCCTTCCCGCTCCGGCGGCTCCAAAATGCCATGAAAACCGCTCTGCAGCTCCTCCACAGAAAAAATCCGGTAAAACTCCATCTCCCTGCCAGATACAAGAGGACAATACACCTCCATCTCCCGCTCCAGACAGTCCCGTAGAATCCCCAGAGTGTCCGCTTCCCTGCCGTACCCTGCATAACATAAAATCCGTTCCGCAGCCTGAACCATAGAACAGTTCCAAAAGGCTTCCCGGATACGGCCGCTTTTCTCACGCCACGCTTCCGGATCCATTTGATTTCTGATCAGCAGCATCTCCTGACGGAGCGCCTTTTTTTGTTCTGCTTTGTCATACATATTCAATCAGCAATACCCCAATATCCCATATTTTATATCCGCAACCGTCTATCCATTATAGTCAGAGATAAAATCAATCAGATCAAATTTTTCATTTTTGTCCGCACAGAAAAAAGTACCCAGTTTTCTGCCATCCATAATCCGGTGAATGATCCGAATGTCCTCACTGCCTGCGATTACCATATCCGCCCCCATACTGGTGGCAATTCTGGCGGCAATCAGCTTCGTGTTCATTCCGCCGGTCCCCACGCTGCTTCCCGTACTCCTCTTTCCCATCTCCATCAGCGCATCATCCATATGCTCCACTGTCTCAATAAATCTTGCCTGATCGTTTTTTCTCGGATCGTCCGTATACAGCCCGTCGATGTCCGACAACAGAATCAACAGATCGGCATCAATCAGCGCCGCCACCACTGCAGAAAGCGTATCATTGTCACCTATCTCAATTTCATAAGTGGCAATGGTATCGTTTTCATTTACAATGGGTATCACCCCCATCTTAAGCAGCTCCGAAAAGGTATTGTGGGCATTGTAGCGGTTCAGATGGTCCACAATGGTATTTTTGGTCATCAGAATCTGTGCCGTTACCTGATTGTATTCCGCAAATATTTTCTGATAGGTCATCATCAGTCTGGCCTGTCCGATGGCTGCGCATGCCTGTTTGACCGCAATATGATTGTCTCCGTGTTCTCTGTTGATGTCCCTGATATGTACTGCCTTACGTCCGGCCGCAATGGCTCCGGAGCTGACAAGCACCACATCCTTTCCCTGATTGCGGAGATCACACAGCTCCCGGATCAGCACTTCCATGCGGATATAGTCCAGATCTCCGGTCTCCGGATGTTGCAGAGACGAAGAACCGATCTTCACCACAATCCTTTTCTTGTCTTTCAGACGTTCTCTGAAGTTATCATTCATAGGTATCGTTCCTCCTCTGCGGCTGTCTGCAGGAGCCGCCCTGTTTCTTTTTCATCCCGTCTTCATATGGCCGGTACTGTATTCTGACTGCTTCCGCTACCCGGATCCCATCCATAGCCGCAGATGTAATACCCCCTGCATAGCCCGCGCCTTCTCCGCAGGGATAGAGTCCTTTCAGGCTGCTCTGTAATGTCTCATCCCGCAAAATCCTGACCGGAGAAGAGGTCCTGCTCTCCACCGCCGAAACCAGGGTATCCTCATCCGCAAAGCCTTTGATCTTGCGGGCAAACTGTTCCATCCCGTCCAGAAAGGCTTCTGTCATCTCTTTTGGCAGAATCCCGGTCAGATCAGAAAAGACATAAGTCCCTTTCATACAGGGACGGAGCTTTTGTATCTGTTCTCCGGCGTCCTCTCTTTCGCCGGTTTCCGACAATTTGCAGGAAAAGCTGCAGTTTTTCATCCGTCCGTGTGCGGCGGACAAAGCAGTCCGCGATGCAAAGACAGAACGAAACTCTCCCAGACGCTGTACCGGGATCCGGCCCCCGCCGGCCTGATAAGCCGCTTCTTCCAGCCGCCTCTGAAAGGCAATACCGGCCAGAGGATGCTCTGATCCAAAATCACTTGTTTTCACCGATACAATAATGGCGCTGTTGGCGTTTTCTCCCGCCCGGCCATGGTAACTCATGCCGTTGACAGCCAGCCGCCCCTCTTCCGAAGAGGCATTGACTACATAGCCGCCCGGACACATGCAGAAAGAGTAAACCCCCCTGCCATTGCCCGCCTGCGCCGTGACCTTATAAGGAGCCGCACCCAGAGGCGCCGGATCCGACATGCCATACTGAGCCAGATTGATCTTCTCCTGTCTGTGTTCCACCCGAAAGCCTGCTGCAAACTCCTTGGCCTCCATCTTAAGGCCGGCATCATACAGCATCCCGAAAGTGTCTCTTGCACTGTGGCCGATGGCCAGTACAGCCAATTGACACGGCAGCAATTCCGTATGATTAATAATAACTCCTGTTATTTTATTATCTTCCAATGTAAGGCCTGTCACCTCTGCTCCAAACCGGACTCTGCCTCCATACTGCAGAATCTGTTTCCTGATCTGCCTGACCACCCCGGCCAGCACATCGGTACCAAGATGAGGCTTGCTGTCATACAGGATGGAAGGATCTGCTCCTGCCTCCACAAATAGACGCAGAACCTCCCGATTCCGTCCGTCCCTGTCCCGGATCAGTGTGTTTAACTTGCCGTCCGAGAAGGTTCCCGCTCCGCCTTCCCCGAACTGCACATTGGAAGAAGGATTCAGCCTGCCGGTTTCCCAGAATACCGCCACATCCTGCAAACGGGTATCCACATCCTGTCCCCGTTCCAGCAAAATGGGCCGATAGCCATGCTTAGCCAGAAGCAGCCCGCAAAAAAGCCCTGCCGGTCCCGTGCCAATGATCACCGGCGGATGTGACAGCGGCAGATCTCCCGCTGCAGGAAAGCGGTATGGCTTTTCCTCCACAAGACTGACACCGCCTTTGGCCCGTCTGCAGATACGCTGTTCTTTGGCGGTCTTACAGTCTATCACATAGCTGTAATACAGATTGGGCTTTTTTCTGGCATCGACAGAACGTTTTCTGATCTCATAGGACAAAGCCGTTTTGGAATCCAACCGCAGTATCCGCCGGATCTTATCTTCCAGCTCCCGCTCTGTATGCCCCACCTGTAATAATAACTGCTGTATTCTTATCATCTGATTTCCTCATATCGTTTCTGCTGCAGCTCTGCCTGCCAAAATGCCGGTGGTCCATGCCCATTGAAGATTATAGCCGCCGCATCTGCCGTCCACATCCAGCATCTCTCCTGTCAAATAAAGCCCTTTCTGCTTCCTGGCCTCCAAAGAGTCTGTCACTTCCGTCAGTCTGACCCCGCCTCCGCAGACCTGAGCCTGGGTAAATGAATTTACCCCGGTTACCGTCACCGGAAAGTGTTTCAGCAGATTCCCTGCCGACAGCAGCTTCTGATTTGTGACATTTCTCGCTATTTCATGGAAAGAAATGCAATTTAGTTTTAATATAACACTAGCTATCTTTTTATGTACTGTTCCGGTCCAGAACTGCTCCATGGTTTCAAAGCCAATCTCTTTTCGTCTGGCCAGCAGCATATCCTTCCATTCCGTCTCTGTAAGATCAGGCAGAAAATCAAGAAAGGCGGAAAGCGTTTTGTGATGAAGCAAGGCTCTGGAGGCATGCCTGCTGAGCTGCAGCACAGGTATACCGGAAATGCCATACTCCGTCAATTGCAGCTCTCCGTTTTCTTTCCAGGTCTGTCCGTCTGCGCAGACAGTAACACCCGCCTGACAGCGGACCCCTGCCATTGCCCGGAAAAACGTCTCCCGGCAGCGAAGCTGTACCAGCGCCGGAAAAAAAGGAATCCGTCGAAGCCCGAAACCGCCCGCCAGTTCCATCCCGTTTTCTTCTTCCGGACGCTTCAGCCCGGCATTGCTTCCGCAGGCAAGGATTATTTTATCAAATGCACAAATCGATTGTCCACCTTCTTTTTGTATCCATACCAAAAAGCCCTCGTTCTTCCTCTCTGTCCCTGTTTTTATCTGTACGACCCTGCATCCTGTCATAATCGCAACTTTCTGATACTCCAGTGCAAACCGCAGTACATCCAGGACCGCAGATGCCTGTTCGCACGCCGGATACAGTCCGCCATTTCTTTCTCTGGTCATAAGCCCCAGACCATGAAAAAATTCCAACGTATCGTCCGTACCGAACCGGTGCAGAATCGGTCCGATCCGATGAGGATCCCCGCTGTGATAACAGGTATCCGACAGATGCACATTGGAAAGATTGCACTTTCCGTTTCCTGTTGCCAGAATTTTCTTTCCCACCCGGTCATTTTGTTCCAGTATGGTCACTTCCGCGCCGCACCGGGCTGCCGTAATTGCGGCGGCCATGCCTGATGCACCGCCGCCGATCACTCCGATTTTCATATATGCTTCCCCATCGCTACTGTCTAGCTGGAATAAGATTCCAGAAAATGATACAGAGTACTTTCTCCGCTGATGAGCTTTTTCTGGATAATTTCCTCCTGCAGCTCTTCCGGCAGATTTTCCACACAAATATCCGTATACAAATATACATTCTGCATGTCCTCATGGTATACGGTAATATAATGATTTTCTGCCACAAGGTAATAGATCTCTTCACCGGGCGACTCGATCATCTGATAATGTTTCCGGATCCGTACCCGCTCCTGTGAAAAAGCAAGCACTTCCACGGAAATCAATCCCCTCTGCTGTTCCTCCAGAGGCGGTGACATCTCATAGGCAGACATGGCATCTATAAATCCGTTTCTGTCCATGCCAATGTATTTACCCGGAATTTTCTCTTCATATTCCGCTGTTGTTTCTGTATTTCTGTCGTATTCTTCTATATCAAATACCGTATCACAGGTAATGACATCCCCGCTCTGGCTGTCAGCAGGGAGACTTTCCCATATCACGGAACCGTCCTCTGCATCTTTCAACTCTTCCGTATAAGGAACAAATTCCCGGCTTTCCTGACTTTCCTCTTTGTTGGGATAAAACCATTTCAGATATACAGAATTGGCATAGGCCCCTGCAGTAAACAGCGACACCCCCGCGATACAAAATAAGCTGACTCTACCGATAAGTTTCATGACATACTCCTTTTATCATAGTATCAGCTTAATTTTTAATTTTATACAACGTCGCGAAAAAGAGAGAACATATATCCTTTACAGCACCCGCAGCGCTTTGCCCGCTTTCAGAACAATCATACCGCCCGGAATCATCCGCAGCTCTTTTTCCGAAACACCACGAAGCAGGAGCAGCGCCAGCGTATAGATCACGATCCCGGACGCCGCCAGAACCGCCAGAAGAACAGAGGCAGGCAGTGCATCCCTTAGCCCCTTCGCCAGAAGATACAAAATACCACCCATAACAGCGGAAGCAGTCAGGGGTGCAGCCATACTACGCAGCAGACTATGCCGGAATCCGCATTTCTTTCTGGCGGCCGTCCCCACCAGCACCAGCAGGCAAAAGCCATACAGAATATCCGCATATACCACACCGGAAAGCCCCAGATCCAGAATCTCCAGCATGGCATACAACGCGCCGATATGAAGGGAAAATGCCACAAATCCGCAAAACAGTACCAAAACCTTCTGCTCCATCCCCAATAGCATCTCTGCCAGTAAATAAGAAGCGGAAAAGAAAACCGAAGTCATAAAGCCGCTCAGAAGCAGCACAGAGGCGCTTTCCGTATCCTGACCGGAAAAGCAGGCTTCCAGAATCGGAACCGCCAAAGTGCCCACGAGGACAGACAGGGGAAACACCAGCACCATAACCGCTTTTAATACAGTCTGTGAAAAGTCCCGAAGCCGGGACCAGTTCTCTTTCCGATACATGGCATGCACTCTGTCCCGGACTGCAAACCCCATTGCTGCCGCCAATATTACCGGAAGCATAGTAAGCACTTTATATTTTCCGTCATAAATCCCCCACTGCCCGGTAACTGCCCGGCTGTCCAGACGCTCTCCCAGACACAACCGGAAACAGAGCTGCTGCACCGTCACATACCCTCTGGTCAGAACACCGTAAAATATAACCGGCAGAAGGGAAAGCATAAACACGGAACATGCCTGGAACATATTTTCTCTTCTGCCCGGAGCATTTTTTCCGTTTCGTTTCTTATAATAGCCATGCGACATCATATATATGCCCAGCAGAAATAAAAAAGAAAGCAAGGCGCCTGCCGAGATACCTCCTGCAAATCCCATCACTGCAAAAGAACGGACAAAAGATTCATTTTGCAGAAGCGCTCCTACCTTGCTCCCATATCCCTGTTCTATATGTGCCAGTAAGATTCCGCCGGCTATGGCAGCGGCCTGCTCCACCAGAAAAGACAAAAACACCGGAAACACGGCTCCGCTTCCCAGAAAAAAACCACGCAGTACACCGCTTAACGCCATGAAAAACAGCGCAGGAGCCAAAAGCCGCATAGGCAGAACAGCCAGCGGTTCGGACAAAATATGAACTGCAATAAAATCACTGCCAAGAAACAACAGTGCCCCCAGCCCGACGCCCATAATAACCGCATACCAAAATGCAGACTGCATTACCACACCTGCGTTTCTGTACTGCTCCCGCTTCAGTCTTGTTTTCAACAGACCGGACAGAGCCAGCGGAAGCCCATAGGCACAGATCAGCCAGAACAGGGAAAATGCGCCAAACGAAGCGGCATAAATCCCATTTCCCTCATCTCCCCACAAAGCTGTCAGCGGGATACGGCAAAGCAGCACACAGGCGTTTACCAGCAGGGACATCACTGCCATGATGCCGCCCTGTACAATCAGATTCACCTGTTTTCTGCTGTTTCTGCGTCTTTCTGCCATAGAGTATCTTTTCCTATCTGTAATCTCTTGTAATGCCGATGTTGCGAAGCGCAGTAATCTGCTTCTTTTTCATAACGCCGGCTTCCTCCGGCTCCATATGATCATATCCACATAAGTGTAGCATACTATGGGCCACAAGGAAAGCAAATTCCCGTTTTTCAGAGTGTCCATAGGCATCTGCCTGTTCTTTCACCTTGTCCACTGAAATCACAATATCCCCCAGCATCAGCGCACCGCTGTCCGGATCAAAGCAGGATACCCGATTTTTTTCTGCCGCCTGAAAGTCGGAAGGTGACTCAAAATCCACATTGGGAAAAGACAGCACATCCGTGGGCTTGTCAATCTCCCGATACTCCCGGTTATACCGGCGGATTCCCTCATTGTCCGTCAAAAGAACATTCACATGTGTTTCGAACGGACAGTTCTCACTGGTCAGTACTTCACTGGTAACGGTTTCCACAACCTCCTCTATGGGGAATGGAAATTCCGTTTCTGTCTCATTTTCAATATAAAAGCTCATGGTACATCTCCCTGCATTCTCTCTGTCGTCCATAACGGTCAGCTCCCGAACCGTGACGCGTCGGTTTTGTTCTGTACTACTGTGTCTTTCCGAAAAAGCAGGCTCTCCCTGACGTTTCTGATCCTCCTGCTCTTTAAGATCTTCCTGTTCCTGCCGCTCCCGACACTGCTGGCGCTGTTCCATCTCTGCCATCAGAACTGCCTCCGGGTCGGTCACTTCTGCTCCGGACCTGACGTTTCTGCTCTCTTCCGGCCCTGCTTCTTCGTTTTCTCCGCCTGTATCCGTCTGCTTCTGCCTGCGTATGGCAAAACCGAACCCGCAAAGAACAAACAGCAGCAAAAGCGCAGTGACAAACAGATTGATGCCAGGCAGGACAAGCATCTCCCAGGAAAACGCCTCCTCACCGGGCAAAATAACCGCGGCCATTTCCGCCGTAAAAAGATATAATAAAGTCACGGTCATGGGAATCCCCACACCGCATCCCTTTTCCGGATGACGGAACAGGGAAATCGCCGCGCTGCCGCATAAAAAATATAAAAAAAATACCATGACAGAGCTTTCCGTCTGCAGCACCGCAAACATAACAATCGTCCCATAAGAAAATATCCCCAGAAACCCATTGCTGAAAAGCGACAATAACACTGCCAGAGGAATCAGCGGCCATGCCTCTCTGGGAAACAGCGGCAGCAAACATCCCACTGCCGCTGCACCGATAAAGCATGTGGCAAACCGCATCAGATGGAATCTGTTGTCATATAAAAGAGAGTCCTCCTCCAGACAGTGAAACCATGCAAATACAAGACTCATGGTACCCACACAGAGCATTACGGTATTGCGGATCAGGATATGCTCCGGTAATCCCTGACAATATCCGGCGCCAGCCGACAAAAGTCCCGGCACCGCAACTAATAAGACTGCCGGAATACTGTTTTTCACTGTTTTCATAACCTACCCATCACTTCTTATCTTTTGCTGCTGCGTCCCCTGTTATATCCCGTCTTAGGCTGCACAGTATGCTTTCCGGAAGCGGCTGTTCTGGCCTCGTAGGCTTCATAGGCCTTGACGATCTTCTGCACAAGCGGATGACGCACCACATCCCGGCTGGTCAGCTCACAGAATGCGATATCTTCCACTTTGTGCAGAACCCGAAGGGCCACATCCAGACCTGACAGCGTATCCGGTGATAAATCCTTCTGTGAGGCGTCTCCCGTTACGATCACTTTGGAACCAAAGCCGATCCGGGTAAGAAACATCTTCATCTGAGCCGGCGTAGTGTTCTGGGCTTCATCCAATATAATATAGGCATTGTCCAGCGTGCGCCCCCGCATATACGCAAGCGGCGCCACTTCAATCAATCCTTTCTCCATATTTTTGGCAAAGCTCTCGGCTCCCATAATCTGATACAGTGCATCATAAAGAGGCCGCAGATACGGGTCCACTTTACTCTGCAGATCTCCCGGCAGAAATCCCAGCTTTTCACCTGCTTCAATGGCCGGCCTGGTCAGGATAATCCGTCCCACCTCATCGTTTTTAAATGCGGTAATAGCCATTGCCATTGCAAGATACGTTTTACCGGTACCCGCCGGACCCAGCCCAAATGTAATCATATGATCCCGGATGGCATCCACATACTGTTTCTGTCCCAGTGTCTTGGGTTTCACCGGTTTGCCGTTTACCGTATGGCAGATCATCTCTCCGTCCATTTCCACCAGCGCATCCTCTCTGTGCTCATAACTCATCTCCAGTGTATAGTCCACATTTTGCTCCTGTATGGTATTGCCCCGTCCGGACAGGGCGATCAGGCTTTCCAGCACACCTCTTGCCTGATTCACGTCCTGCTCCCTTCCCGTAATCTTGATCCCTTCGTCCCGGTTGACTATGGTCACGGAAAGCTCCTTTTCTATCTTTTTAATGTAAGAATCATATTCACCGAACACATTTCTCATATGCTCCGCCGGAACTGACATCTTCCATGTAAATTCGTCCATCTGCTATTGCTCCTCTGTTGCCTGTAGTCCGTCTTCCGTATGCGGGCTTTCTGTCTTTGTACTGACAAGAGTCCCTGTTTTTTCCACCACTGTAAATTCCGCCCGCAAAACATAATATTTGGAGTCCTTTCCTATTTTAACATCTTTTTCAAGAATTTGTACCCCCTTTTCCTCTAAAGTTTCCATGATCCGGTTCAATTTTTCCTGACAGATACTTTTGGCCTGTTCCTGAGTATACGTTTTTTCCGTCAGTGTATATTCCCGGTAGCAATATTTCCCGAATGTAACCGGAAGATAAAAATCCTTTAAAACCTCCAGACGATTCTCGCTGACCACACAGTCACTTCTGGCAAACGCCGTCTGAGTCAGGGAAAAACAAAGTTCCCTGTCCCCGAACCGTATATAGGGTACGGTTTCCTCATTTCCCGTATAGGCTTTGCTCTGATAGGAAATGGGAAGTTTTTCCTCATATAGGTAACCGCATTCCAGATAAATATCCGCGTCTGCTTTACAGAACAGATATTCTTTTACAGACGCATCTTCACCATATACCGGTACTGCACCACTGACAAGGATTTCACCCGCCTCCACTTCATCTTCAATCTTTACCATAGGCACCCCGCTCCTGGTAACCATGCCTACGATTCTGCCGCCTTTCGTAGCTTCCAGGTCCATTCCCACACTCTGCGCCACTTCTTCCTGGGGTACAGCCCTGCTGTTTTCCTTGATCTGAATCACCAGTTTCGTCCCGTCCAGCCTGGCAGAAGTCCATGTCACCACATCAAACTCCCGTCGGATGGATTTTTCCAGCGCTTCGATATCCAGATCTTTTTTTCTGCTGCCGCACCGGATTCCGTCCTCCTCCAGAAAATCCATCAGCACATCAGTGGTCACACTGGTATTTCCTGTAATTTCGATCGCCCAGATATAGTGAGACATGCCATGCAGAAAAAGAAGGCAGCCAAACAGCCCCAGGATAAAAATACTTCGTTTTATCATATGCGGAATAAAAAAAGGCAGTCCATATCTTTGCAGAATGGCTACCCTTGTCTTTGTTTTCCCTGTAATGGATTTCAGCCCCCAGAATCCCCGGATGCTGATGCACATACTATAATAATCGCCGTGCTTTTCAATATCCCACAGCAGGATGTCCCGATTGCCGCAGAGATTGATAAAACGTTCCGGTGAATACCCCCATACCTTTATTCTCACATATCCCCGCAGAAAATGAATGAGTTTCTCCATTGCCTCCTCCTGTCATTCATACCTTACACATGTAATCCATCCACTGATCTTCATATCTTCATTGGTATAATAATCAATCGACAGCCCTTTCCCCATAATGCAAATCTGACAGGTCTTGCCCTGCAGCAGAACAAATGTATCGCTGTATTCGATAATCCCTTTATAATTTTCGATCCAGGCCTCATGATTCCCGGTCAATGTGACAATAGAAGCTCCCAAAAGCAAGTCTTTTGGGAGCTTCAGGGAATCTACCACCTGTTCTTTTCTGGAAACCAGTTCGTTCGCTCCGGCCCTTCGGACCCTGTTATTTTTATGCTTCTTATTCATACAACAATATATGTAATAAGAACGGAGCGTTATGCCTTAATTTTTCTGTCTGGTATCAGTCTTCATCCTCCTCGTCATCGGTACGCATCGGGCTGTACCTGGAAGTACCCAGTGATCTGTCCTCCGTTACCACACCGTTCACCGTAACTTCCAGATAGGCGGCCGCTGCAAGGCCTCCTTTTCTGACCGAATGCAGACGGTAAGAGGTGCCTGCCGTCAAAAGCTCATTGGTATAGACATTGACAATCAGGTTTTTCCCTTCCGTATAAGCCTCAAACATCACCGGAAAGGCGTAATCGTTTCGAATCCGCAGATCTTTGCTGCCGCTTGAAATCGCCGCATCCATACCAAGCGGCAGATAGTGCACCGGCATACTGTGAGGATGCCTCTCCAAAACAGTCAGACCACTGTTCATAGCCGCATTATAGACGGTAGAGCTGACCTGGCAAATACCGCCGCCCACTGCGGGCACCACTTTTCCGCTCATATAGGCGCCGGCTTCCCGATAGCCGTTGGCATAGGTTCTGGGCAGAAACGCACGATTCATGGATATCTCTTCTCCCGGATACAGCACAGTCTGATTCAAATTGCCGGAAGCCACCTGGATGTTTCTGATCCGATTGGAAGAACTGCCCCGGAAACTGGTGGTACAGCTTCCCTTGACAGCATATTTATTCAGTGCCACCTCTTCCGGCAGCTCTCCGCTGACCAGCTCCAGATCTGTATCTTCCAACTGGGCCACCCGGTTTTCCGTCCCCTGGCCCGCCAGTGTCTCCAGCAGCGTATGATAAATTTTCTCTTTCCCGGCGTCATTGATCTGATAATAGGAACTACCCGCCCAGGTCTGTATCGTATTGGAGGCAGCATCGTAATAATAAAAAGAGTCCTCTCCTGCAGGTACTCCCGACAGCGCCGTATTGATATCAGCCACAAACGCATCCAGAAGTGCCGTATCCGGAATATGGCACAACCTGGTGCCGTCCCCATTGTCCTGTACCACCACAGCGGTTTCTCCCAGCTCCGCCATGCTCTTCTGAAATGTATAAGAGCCTGTCGCCACCACCAGGCACTGTGCGGGTGCATCTGCCTTCAGCTCCCCGATGGTTGTCCCATAAGGTACACCATAGGGAACAGGAACCTCCTCTGCCTGCGCAGGCAGCGCGGGTATGCACAGCAGTGCCGCCAGAAGCGCCGCTCCCGCTACCCCGGTCCGGTGTTTCCTCCTGCCGTAACCATATTGTTTTGTCATCTTCTCCCTCTCCTTGTCCCTGTTTTTCATGGTTCTTCTTATCCTGCACTACAGACAGGACATCTATTACATTATACACAAGAGGGACGGGAAATACAACAAACAGTGACAAGTGTTACACGGGTTTCTCATTCCCATTCATAAGGATATCCCAGACTACGCATAAAATCCGCCATCTGCCAGTCCTCCCCCATCTCATACTCATCCTCTTCGTAAGCCTTCTGTCCTTCGTTTTCCAGCATATCCTCTGTCCAGAATACCAGATACTTCTCAATAGAAGCCGCATCCACATGGAAATACTCTGCCACCAGAGCCGCATTGCCTTTCATGCTTTCTTTCTCTTCTTCCGGGATTTCCTCAAAATAATCCGGCATGGGATTGAAGGTATCTTTGACCACACCATTTTCCAGCAGAAAATACCCCCAGAAATCCTCGTCATAAATATAAAGCATCAGCACCGGTCTGCCGATCTTTTCCGACAGTACAGCCGCCAGATCTTCAAACCCCACGCAGTCATCATTCAAGAGTACACTGACCCCATTGCCATGCACCTGGTAGCGGCACTCCTGCGGCACCAGCCCCATTGCCTCTCCTTCTGCCTGCTCCTTTGCCGCCTTTTCCACTGCACTTCTTACCTTATCTTCTGTTGTATCAGGTATAATCATCGTCTGCAAAAACATTCCCATTTTTCCATTCCTCCTGTTATTTCCAGTGTATCACTCTACTGTCTGCTCTTCATAAGACTGCTCAAACACAGCCTCCTCTCCCTCAATGCGCCAGATAAATACAATCCGGTTCTCTTCTCCCGGCAAAAGAAAAACCCATTTCAAACGGGTGACTCTTTTTTCATCCCGCACAAGGCACAAATAAGAAGAGCGTATCTCCTCCAGCTCATACAGATGCTGCCCGCGCCAGACAGGATCCAGCCGGGAGGAGGCAGAATTAATCATCATTTCCCATGCCCCGTCATAAAAAACAGGTTTTGTCACTTTTTCCAACAGCCCGTCCCCGTTTACATCCATCTGCACCCCTCCGTTATATACAGTAAGCTATGCAGCGCGGGAAAGGGGCAGATATTCGGTTTTGATCAGATCTGCGGCCAATTCATAGGGCAGGTCAAACTTATACATCCCCAGACCGCTTTCACCGGTACAAAAAAAGCGGATGCCATAGCCTGTCATACAAAACCGCCCTGCCGCAATGCTGTCCCTGATTTCCTCATCATACCACAGGGATTTGCCATATAAACGCTGCAACTGTCAAAATTGATCGGAAACAGCTCCACTGCTACAGGTTCATCCTCTGTCCAGGTATATTTCTCTCCCATGAAACTGATCACCGCATCATCTGCCCGCTCCTGGGACAGAGTAACAGACATTTCTCTGTTTTTTTTCATAAAAATCCGAAAATCAGTTGTTGATTCGATTTTCACTGTACGGATTTTCCGGGATAGATACAAAATACTGATCGTCCCCATTTTTCACTACTGATACATGCATCTCTTCCGCTTCCCGACTGC
Organism: Lachnospiraceae bacterium; assembly: GCA_009774625.1. GTDB lineage: Bacteria > Bacillota > Clostridia > Lachnospirales > Lachnospiraceae > VSOB01. The sequence continues at coordinate 1,906 of VSOB01000059.1, read as the reverse complement.
ACCAATACGGAGTCGGAATCCCTGCTCCGGAAATCTCCAAAACCGCTTTCAGCTCCGCCTCCCTGCCTTTGAAAAGAGTATTTCGGGCCCATATAGCGGCCCTGTCAATATTCAAGAGGAGCTCTCAAGAAAAGCCGAATATCCTCTTTTCCGTCCCCGTCAAAATCTTCTGTCTGTAATGCAATTTCATCCCCATATACGGGTGACACATATACCGGCTTATTCCCCGGACTTAAACATATAATTTCGCCTGTTATGTAATCAACCAGATAAAATTTGCTTTCAAATCTGTTCACACAGACAAAAAAGCGTCTGATATGTTTTGAAGTATCTTCTCCTGCTGGAAATATTTTTAATACCTGCATGTTAAAATCATCCATTTGGAGCCGGATCCGCTCTGCTGTACCTTCTTCCAGACATGTGCGCATACAGGCATCCTGTTACATTTCCTTTTCCTGCCTGTTCAGTGCCCTTTCCTTTTGGGCCAGCTCTGCTATCACCCCTGCCACAGCCCATCCCCTGTATTTCATTCTGCTCCCCTCTTAAAAAACGGGCACGGCCTCTGTCAAAACTTCCCGCTTTGCCATCATCCATACCCGCTTTGTCAACCACAGATTATGTACTTTCTATTTCGTGAACCGGCCGGACTTTCTCAGAAATCCACTTCTGTATCATAATAGCAGCATTTCAACAGCTTTTCCATCTCTTCCTGGCTGGGCTGGCGGGGATTGGACCCGGTACATGCATCCAGAATCGCATTGGCTGCAATCTCAGGAAGTCTCTCCAGAAATACCTCTTCCGGTACAAACCCCTGCTCTGCAGGATAGCTGTCCGGCCCATAGTGTCCGATACAGTGAGGAATGTTCAGATCATCATTCATCTTCCTCAGATAAGCAATCAAAAGATCCACCTTTTCCTCAGGGGTGTCGCCTCCCAGTTTCATAAAATCAGCAATCTCCCCATAACGTTTCTTTGCCGTTTCCTCTTTGGCATTGAAGGCAATTACCTTGGGCAGATACATGGCATTGGCCGCACCGTGAATAATATGTGCCCCATGATCCGCAAAAGCTGCTCCTGTTTTATGTGCCATAGAATGTACGATTCCCAGAAGCGCATTGGAAAATGCCATACCTGCCAGACACTGGGCATTGTGCATGGAAGCCCTCTTTTCCATATCCCCATTGTAGGACTCCACCAGATCCTGCTGAATCATCCCAATGGCATGCAGTGCAAGCGGATCCGTAAAATCACAGTTGGCAGTGGATACATATGCCTCAACGGCATGGGTCATAGCATCCATACCGGTATGCGCCACCAGTTTTTGAGGCATGGTTTCCGCCAGATCCGGATCCACAATCGCCACATCCGGCGTAATCTCAAAATCGGCAATGGGATACTTGATCCCTTTTTGATAATCTGTGATAATAGAAAATGCCGTTACCTCCGTAGCGGTTCCCGATGTGGAGGAAATCGCACAGAAATGCGCTTTCCTGCGCAGGCTGGGGATACCGAACACTTTGCACATCTCTTCAAATGTGATTTCCGGATATTCATACTTGATCCACATAGCCTTTGCCGCATCGATGGGAGAACCGCCGCCCATAGCCACGATCCAGTCCGGTTCAAACTCTGCCATGGCCTCTGCGCCCTTCATCACCGTCTCTACGGACGGATCAGGCTCAATGCCTTCAAACAGCTCCACCTCCATGCCTGCTTCTTCCAGATACTGTTTTGCCCGGTCCAGAAATCCGAACCGCTTCATAGAGCCTCCGCCCACACAGATCATTGCTTTCCTGCCCTGAAAGGACTTCAGCGCCTCCAGTGCTCCCTTTCCGTGATACAGATCACGGGGTAATGTAAATCTTGCCATTGCTTTACCCTCCTTAAGTTATATATAATATAATAT
>VSOB01000058.1 GCA_009774625.1 Lachnospiraceae bacterium | reverse complement strand
ACCTTTCCGTTTTATACTATCACGGAAACCCCCGACTTTTGCGTGAAAGTATACTTTTGCCTGATAGTACGATTTTTGCCCTTATCGCCATCCTATCAGCGGCATCCAGACACAAAAAAAGTTGGGGCCCACCACCCACCGTGATGAACCCCACCAAGCCTTAAAAGCCTTGATTTTAAGCCATTCTTCCATACTTTCGCCTACAAGTACCCAAATTCCTATGGCATCAATTGGAAATAGCCGCCTGCGCCGCTGCCAGCCGTGCGATCGGTACACGGAACGGGCTGCAGGATACATAATCCAGTCCGATCTGATGGCAGAATTCCACAGAGGCAGGATCTCCGCCATGCTCGCCGCAGATACCGCAGTGAAGGGAAGTATTTGCTTCCTTTCCTTTGGAGATTGCCATTTCCATCAGCTTGCCCACGCCGGACTGATCCAGCTTTGCAAAAGGGTCATTCTCAAAAATCTTGGCCTCATAATAGGATTCCAGGAATTTTCCGGCATCATCACGGGAGAAGCCATAGGTCATCTGAGTCAGGTCGTTGGTTCCGAAACAGAAGAATGCTGCATCTTCTGCAATCTCGTCTGCAGTCAGGGCTGCTCTCGGAATCTCGATCATTGTGCCCACTTCATATTTCAGTTCTGCGCCTGCTGCTGCGATTTCTGCATCGGCTGTTTCCGTTACGATCTTCTTTACAAATTTAAATTCCTTGCTGTCACCGATCAGCGGAATCATGATTTCAGGCACCAGATTCCATTCCGGATGTGCCTTCTTCACATTGATTGCTGCACGGATCACTGCTTTCGTCTGCATCTTTGCAATTTCCGGATAAGTGACTGCAAGACGGCATCCTCTGTGTCCCAGCATAGGATTGATCTCATGCAGAGAATCAATCATCGCCTTGATCTGTTCCACAGACTTACCCTTTGCATCAGCCAGTCTCCTGATATCCGCTTCCTCTGTCGGTACAAATTCATGCAGCGGCGGATCCAGGAATCTGATGGTAACCGGATTTCCTTCCATTGCTTCGTACAGTTTCTCAAAATCGCCTCTCTGAAGCGGAAGAATCTTGGCAAGCGCCTCTTCTCTTTCTTCCAGTGTATCGGAACAGATCATCTCCCGGAATGCATCAATCCGGTCGCCTTCAAAGAACATATGCTCTGTTCTGCACAGGCCGATGCCCTCTGCGCCCAGCTCTCTGGCTTTCTTTGCATCTGCAGGCGTATCCGCATTGGTTCTTACCTTTAATGTTCTGTATTTATCGGCCCAGGACATGATCCTGCCAAATTCGCCGGCGATGGTGGCATCCACTGTTTTGATCGCCCCATCATAAATATTGCCGGTGGTGCCGTCAAAGGAGAGCATATCCCCTTCATGATATTCCTTCCCTGCCAATGTAAACTTCTTATTGGCTTCATCCATATTGATCGCAGAGCATCCGGATACACAGCAGGCTCCCATGCCTCTGGCAACCACTGCCGCATGGCTGGTCATACCGCCTCTGACAGTCAGAATACCCTGTGCCGCCTTCATCCCCTCGATGTCCTCAGGAGAAGTTTCCAGACGTACCAGCACTACCTTTTCTCCCCTTGCTGCCCACGCCTTTGCATCCTCTGCAGAAAATACCACTTTACCGCATGCCGCGCCCGGTGCTGCCGCAAGCGCCTTTGCAATCGGTGTTGCTGCCTTCAAAGCATCCGCATCAAACTGAGGATGCAGCAGAGAATCCAGGTTTCTCGGATCTATCATGGAAACTGCCTTTTCTTCCGAAATCATACCCTCATCCACCAGATCACAGGCAATCTTCAGAGCCGCTTTTGCTGTTCTCTTACCGCTTCTGGTCTGAAGCATATACAGATGCTTGTCCTCAATGGTAAACTCCATATCCTGCATATCTCTGTAATGATCTTCCAGTTTATTGCAGATACCGATAAACTGCTCATATACTTCCGGCATCGTATCAGCCAACTGTGCGATGGGCTGAGGAGTACGCACACCTGCCACCACATCTTCGCCCTGGGCATTCATCAGAAATTCACCCATCAGCTTCTTTTCACCGGTAGCCGGGTTACGGGTAAACGCCACGCCTGTGCCGGATGTTTCACCCATATTGCCGAATGCCATCATCTGTACATTGACAGCAGTACCCCAGGAATAAGGGATGTCATTGTCCCGGCGATATACATTGGCACGGGGGTTGTCCCAGGAACGGAATACAGCCTTGATAGCACCAAGCAACTGGGCTTTGGGATCGGACGGGAAATCCTCTCCGATTTTTTCCTTATATTCTGCCTTGAACTGATTTGCCAGATCTTTCAGATCTTCTGCCGTCAAATCCACATCCAGTGTAATGCCTTTTTCGGATTTCATTTTGTCAATGAGCTCTTCGAAATATTTCTTGCCCACTTCCATAACCACATCGGAATACATCTGGATAAATCTTCTGTAGCAGTCCCATGCCCAGCGGGGATTCCCGGACTTTGCTGCAAGCACTTCCACCACTTCTTCATTCAGGCCCAGGTTCAGGATGGTATCCATCATACCCGGCATGGAAGCCCTTGCACCGGAACGTACCGATACAAGCAACGGATTTTCTTTATCGCCGAATTTTTTCCCGGTGATATCTTCCATCTTAGAAATATGCTCCATAATCTGATCCATGATTTCATCATTGATCTGTCTGTTATCTTCATAATACTGTGTGCATGCTTCTGTGGTGATGGTAAAGCCCTGCGGCACAGGCAGCCCCAGATTGGTCATTTCCGCCAGATTAGCGCCTTTTCCACCCAGAAGATTCCGCATCGTTGCATTTCCTTCTGTAAATAAATACACCCATTTCTTCATCCGATCATACCCTCCGTAATTTCTTTTACTGATAGTTCCAGTATACCATTCCTTACCAGAAAATCAAACCTTTATTCCCGCTTCTTAGTAAAATAAAAAAGAATCTTCCTTCATAAAGTCACACTTTCCGGATATTCTGTTATGAGGAACAAGGAAGCACACTGCCCGAATCTTCTATACGAACGTTCCATTGTCATGAATAAAAAGAGCCGGCACGTTTCTGTTACCAGCTCTTTTCTTTCCTATTTACACACTGTTGTTCAGTCCTTCTTTGTATCCAGGAAAAATTCATAGGCTTCCTTATCTGTAGCGCCCTTATGAACCACCATATTCACTGCCTGTGCCATAGCAACCGGGTCCTGACTCTGGAAAATATTCCGTCCCATATCAACACCTTTTGCCCCCTTGCTGATTACTTCATAGGCAAGGGTCAGCGCATCCTGCTCCGGAAGTTTCTTTCCGCCGGCCACTACGATGGGAACCGGACATGCCGCTACGACCTCTTCAAAGTTTTCGCAATTGTAGGTCTTGATAATATTAGCGCCCAGCTCAGCCAGTATTCTGGTTGCCAGCTTAAAGAAACGATCGGTTCTTTCCATCTGCTTGCCTACTGCGACCACACCCATAGTCGGGATGCTGTGACGGATGCCTGCATTGATGGTACGGGACAGATTATCGATACTGGAAAGCTGTCCGTCTGCACCGATAAATGTCTGCACTGCCATACAATCAGCATTCATACGGATCGCATCTTCAATATCCACCGCCACTACTTCATGAGAAAGATCATCATTCAGCATAGAAGAGCCGGAAGTCGTCCGAAGCGCGATGCCTTTGCGGCACTGCGGCGGAACGCAGGTACGGAGCGCTCCCCTTGTTCCCATCAGTACATCCACATGGGGAATCAACTGGGGAATCAGAATATCCAATCTTTCCAAGCCTGCCGTAGAACCCATAAAATATCCGTGGTCAAAAGCAAACATGACCGTATTGCCACTTACCGGATCGAAAATATTGGAAAGATGTTTTTTCATACCCCAATCCAGGTTATTTGCTCCCTTTACATGAAAATCCCCCTGATTTGCAAAAGGTACGGAAACCTTATAATCTTTTGCTACTTTCAATCCATCTACATCTGCCATTGATATGTAACCTCCTTATTTTCTATGTGAATCAAATTTTACAGAAGCCTTCCTTTTTGTCCAAAGCAGTACATGTGCAGGAAGCAATGCTCCCTGCACATATCACAATACCCTGCTTTTTCTTAGAAGTTATAGTTGTTTACATTGCTTTCGTCAAATACAACGCGCTCCGGAAGGAGTACCACACCATTGTTGGTGTCTGCTGTTGTGTCGCCTTCTGTCAGGCAGTCATTTGCCATAACTTCGCAGTCGCCGATTCCGGGTACGGAAATCACATCGCCTACTTTTACTTCATTGCCTGCTGCCATGTAAGCTGCCAGATAGCATCCAAGAGCGCCCTGGATACCGCAGTCCCAAAGACCCCATTCATACAGAACGCCTGCATCACAGTACTCTTTGATTGCCATAGGTGTTGCAAAGCCTGTAATTGTCATATCGTCTTTTGTAATACCCTTGTTCTGTGCTGCCTTCAACTGACCCGGAAGTGCTGTGGAGTCATTGCAGATGATCAGGTCGATGTCCGGATATGCATCCAGGATTGCAGCGCCTGTGGAAACTGCCTGCTCAGCGTCCTGATTGGAATAGTAGTTGTCTGCAACTCTTGTCCAGTTCGGATAATCTTTTGCAATGATTGCTTCTCCTGCTACCTGCCAGGAGTTCTGGTCGGTTACAGTTGCCTGAGAATAATGCCATACATATTTTACTTCATCTTTTGCCGGATCAACGCCGCGCTTTTTCAAAGCGTCCACAGACATATCCACCAGCATCTGTCCCAAAATTTCAGGAGTACCCTGAGATACCATCAGAGCACGTGCATCAGACTGTGCGTCAGAGTCCCATGTACATACAGCAAGTCCTGCTTCCTGTGCTTCCAGCAGTGCATCACGAACGCCTGCAGCGTCTACTGTGGAGATGCAGATCGCATCCGCACCGCTTGCCACTGCATTGTTAATTACCTGTACCTGATCTGCAACGCCTGCGGTTGCGCTTCCCTGATAATCAACAGTGATGCCCCAGTCAGCCGCATATTTCTGTGCGCCGTCATTGGCTGCTTCGAAGAAAGCGTTGCCTGTTACCTTCGGAATAAATACAACTGTCTTACCGGATACATCTGCGCCTTCTGCCGCCGGTGCAGCTTCTGAATCTGCGGGAGCAGCCTCTTCTTCCGGTGCAGCTTCTGAATCTGCAGGAGCTGCTGCTTCCGGCTCTGCTGCAGGAGCATTTGCCGCCTCATCTCCGCCGCATGCTGTCAGAGAAAGAGTCATAGCCAATGCAAGTACGAGTGACATAACTTTTTTCATTTTCATTACTTTTTCCTCCTTTTTTTCTATATTCAAAAGCCAATGCTTTGAATAAACCAACTCAGTTTTCTTTTTTCAGCTTTTTGAAAAAAACAGCCGTTTCCGGCCTGGATACAATGGCACGGCCGATTACTACCACCAGCAGCAGAATCCCTACCGGGATATCCAGATACTGGGTGTTGACCTTAAAGCAGAGCGGAAGTCCGAAGCGCAGGATGCCGATCACAAGGGATGCCAGAGCCGTCCCGATCACACTGCCCTTTCCGCCGGTACTGAGCGTGCCGCCCAACACCACTGCCGTTATAATATTCAATGTCAGATTTGCGCCCAGATCGCTCTTGGCAGTTCCCAGATAGGAAGTCAGCATAATCCCTGCCAGAGCCGCACTGATTGCAGATAATACATAAGTGCTTAAAATCACCAGTCTGGTATTGATGCCGGAATACTCCGCCGCTTCCTGATTGATCCCTACCAGAAAAATACTTCTTCCGTATTTGCTCTTATGAAGCAGGATATAGGCAATCACAATCAATACGGCAAATGCCAGAAGCTGACTGGGTATCACATCAAAGAGCTTGAATTTGGAAATGATTTTAAAATCATCCGGGAAACCGCTGATCCCCTGATAGGCCTCCGTAGCAGAAATATTGGATACCAATAGCGCAAACCCCGCATACAGAAAACTCCCGCCCAGCGTGACCACCATCGCCTGCACACCGCAATAAGCGATAAAAAAGCCGGAAAGCGCACCGCAGATCGCTGCGGCACCGATGGCAAGCACTGCGGCTGTCCAGATATTCATACCGCCGTCCTGCCAGCCCACGCCAATGATGATGGAAGTCAGGCCGACAATGGAGGCTGCCTGTATATCGATCCCGCCGGTAATCATGACAAAGGTAACAAACAATGCTATAAAGCAAATAGCGATAAAATCATTGACACTGGCAAGCAAAACCCTCGGCATCAGGAATTTGGAATTTTTGGCTCCGAATATTACAAACTCCAGTATCAGTATCCCCAGAAGAAACGTCTCCCAGTTTAATAATGCCCGTTTCATCTTATTCATGACTGTGCGCCTCCTTTATCCCCTGACGAACTGGCTGCCCTGGCTCTCAGACGCTCCCGTCTGATCCGCTCTGCCGCATGCCTCTGCATCAGAGCATCCAGAACTACAATCGTAATCAGCATGATACCGGTAATGGTATTATCATAATCAGAAGAAAATCCCATAAATACCAGAATGCGGCTGACGCTGGACATAATGACTGCACCGATGGAAGCGCCGATCACACTCCCCAGTCCGCCGGAAAGGCTGATGCCTCCGATTACGCAGGCTGCGATCGCCTTCATCTCATAGCCGTTTCCTGCAATCGCGGTAATAAAACCGATCCGGGATGCATACAGGATACTTGCCAGAGCGGCAAACACCCCGCACAGCACATAGGCTACGATCTTCGTCCAGGTGGTGGGAATCCCCACCAGAACCGCACCGTTCACATTGTCACCCACTGCGATAAAATATTTCCCTTTTTTGGTCCGGGTCAGTACAATATGTATTATTATCACTGATACAATAGCCACCGTGTAAAATACGGTCAGATCTCCGATCAGCGGCCTGGAAGCAAACGCAGTAAAGGCTGCCGGAAGATTTTCCACCCATGCCCCGTCTGTATAAACATAGATCAGGCCCCGCAGCACACCGTTGGTGCCAAGCGTGAAAATCAGAGACGGAATATGCAGCACCGCCACACCCCAGCCATTGATCAGTCCGATCACCGCGCCAATCAGAATGCCCACGGCAAAACAGAATACCCAATTGTGCCCGTCGCGCAGCAGCGAACCCACAACGGAAGCGGTAAAACCCAAATTGGCTCCCACAGAGACATCGATCTCTCCGATAAAGATTGCAAACGCCATCCCCACCGCCAGCAGTGTGAATACCACACTGTCGTTAAAGCATGCCGCTATACTGGACGGCGCCAGAAAATTCGTATTGATACATCCTACAATGGCAAACAAAGCGATCAGAAATAACAGACTGCTTGTTTCCCGCGCCTTCGTGAGTTTTTTTATATAATTCATGCACCCACCTCTTTCTTCGTCTTTACATCAAACGCAGCCGCCATCAGATTATCCTGATTGATCTCTTCCTTCTGGAACTCCCCATTGATACGACCCTGAAACACGGATACCACTCTGTCAGACAGCTCCACGATCTCTTCCATATCGGAGGAAATCAGAAGAACAGATACCCCCTGCCTGCGGAGCTGATGGATGATGGCATATACATCGCCTCTGGCGCCGGCGTCAATCCCGCGGGTAGGCTCATCCAGAATCACAACCCTGGGGGTGGTGGAAAGACTTCTTCCGATCACGATCTTCTGCTGATTGCCGCCGGAAAGACTGCCGGTTAACTGGGACTGTCCCGTCACTTTGATACGGAAATCATCAATATATTTTTGTGTCACTTCTTTTTCTTTTTTTCTGTTCAGGAGAAATTTCCCCATGACCTTCTCCGAAAGCAGGGCCGATGTGGTATTGACCGCCACATCCGCGATCTTGAACAGGCCATGCAGGTGTCTGTCCTCCGGCACATAGTTCAGCCCGGCCTCCAATACCTTCCTGGTGGAAAGACCCGTAATGTCCTTTCCGTCCAGCATCACACTTCCGCCCAATACTTTATCTCTGCCGAAAATCGTCGTGGCAAGCTCGGTACGTCCTGCCCCCACCACACCGGCCACACCCAGAATCTCGCCCGGATACAGTTTCAGCGAAATATCATTAAACCCGAACCCGCTGAAATTTTTCAGTTCCAGAACCGGAGGCTGGCTGTAATCAATCGCGTGGCTTTCTTCTTCCCGGCTTTCCTTTTCCTTTTCACTGTCCACAGGCAGAAGTCCTCTTACCAATGCTTCTTTGGTAAATTCGGATACCTGTCCGCTCAATGTGATCACCCCGTCCCGCATAATCGCCACACTGGTGGAGATTTCAAAAACCTCCGTCAGTCTGTGGGTGATATAGATGATCCCGATCCCCCTTGCTCTCAGATCGTTCACACACTTAAACAGGCTTTCCGCCTCATCAAATGTAAGTGCGCTGGTAGGCTCATCCAAAATCAGAATCTGTGCCTGCCGCAAAAGCCCTCTTAAAATTTCCACCAACTGCTGCTCTGCAATGGACAGGCTGCTTGCCTTACGGCCCAGATCCATCTGCCAGCCCACTTCTTCCATCCGTTCGGAAAGTCTCTTTCGCAGCTCCGCCGGCTTATCCTCAAACCCGATCAATATGTTTTCTTCCACTGTCATATTGGGAAACAGCATAGGCTCCTGAGGCACCATATAAATGCCGTTGGCAAGCGCCACCGAGGGTTTTGTCAGATGCACCTGCTCCCCCTTCATATAGATATCGCCTTCATCCGGCTGGTAAATTCCCATGATTATCTTCATCAATGTACTTTTACCGGCGCCGTTTCCGCCGATCAGGGAGAGGACCTCCCCCTCTTCCAGCTCCATATGAATGCCTTTCAGCACCTGATTCAGGCCAAATGATTTATGTATATTCCGAATGGACAGCAATATGTTCTTTTCCTTTTGCGTTCCAGCAGCCTGCATTTCTCTACCCCCATTTCAGATAAAACATTTGTTTAAATGCAGATATTTTGTTTCATAAAATAATCATACGTGGTAAACCCCTATTTGTCAATACCCAAAACCCCATTTTGACAGAAATATTCCCTTGTCTGCCAAATTATTGTATACTTTTTCCAATATTTTTTCTGTATCGTTTTCTGAATTATCTAATATGTAAATTGGCCCCGCTTTTTTTCAGAATCACGTTGACTTTTTCATATTCCGTTGTTATACTGTAACTAGATACATTTGATTCACTTTGAAACTTTTGTTTCATTTCGTAGAACTGCACATAAAACAGATCATCAGAGGAATACGCCGGTTATGTATGATGCCACATCCGATTTCGAAGAAAATTTAATGATTAAGATTGCCTGGTATTATTATATGGAAGATCTTACCCAACAGGCCATTGCCAATCAGCTTGGCATTTCACGTATGCGCGTGATCAAGCTGCTGGAAAAAGCGCGTCAGACAGGCGTGATCCAGTTCCGCATTTCCTCTGCCTTTGACAAGCGTCATGCCCTGGAAACCCGGTTGATGGAAACCTACCATCTTAAGGACTGTTATGTGGTGCCTGCCAATCCGGACCCCGCCGGCGTAAACGATACCATCGCCAAAGCGGCTTCTATTTACATTGCCAATCATATTACGGATAATTGTTACATCAATTTCGGTTATGGAGATACCTCCTCCCGGACGATTGAATATCTGGCAAAAAATCTGGAAACTTCTGTTTCCTTTGTTTCGCTGACCGGAGGTGTGGGATACTATCTTCCCAATTCGGAATCAAATATTTTCAACGCTAAATTATATCTGATTCCTGCACCACTGATTATGTCCTCAAAGGAAATGGCGGAAGCGATCCTGAAAGAAAGCTCTGTATCGGAGGTTTCCAGCATGATACGCCTGGCCAGTATGACCATTGTGGGCATCGGCGCAATGGACAGCAGCGCAACCATATTAAAATCTTCCATATTGAGCCACAATGACTTCCTTCTATTGAATATGAAGGGCGCCGCAGGCGATGTGATCTGTCATTTTATTGATAAGAACGGCGATCTGGTGGATACGGAGATTGATTCCCGGCTTGTCAGCGTACCTCTTGACACGCTGAATCAGCTTGAAAACGTCATCGGAGTCGCCGCCGGAAAACATAAAGTCTCTGCTATAACGGCCGCCTTAAAGGGCGGTTATCTGGATATTCTCATTACAGATGAGAGTACCGCCGCTCTGTTGTATCAGGACTGAACCACTACTTTACAGGAGGTAACAGAATGGGAAAATATTTAATGGCATTGGATGCCGGAACAGGCAGTGTACGCGCCGTACTTTTTGATCTGGACGGAAATCAGTTAGGTGTTTCCCAGCAGGAATGGGAACACAAAGAGGATCCCCGCTTTCCCGGTTCTATGGACTTTGACTGGGTACATAACTGGGAACTGGCAAGCGGCTGCATCCGGGATGTCCTTGCCGAGACAGGAATTGACCCCGCAGAGATTGCCGCCGTTTCCACAACCTGCATGCGGGAAGGCATTCTGCTCTACGATAAAGATTACAATGAACTGTGGGCCTGCGCCAATGTGGACGCCCGTTCCGATGACGAAGTGATCGAGCTGATTCAGAAATCACCCGAACTGGAAAAAGAAATTTATCAGGTTTCCGGCCAGACTTACGCGCTGGGCGCTCTTCCCCGCATCCTCTGGGTGAAAAATAAAATGCCGGAAATCTACAAAAAAACCGCTTATGTGGGAATGTTTAACGACTGGCTGATCCTGAAGCTGACCGGCGTTATGTCCATCGAGCCCAGCAACGGCTCCACCACCGGCATCTTTAACTTGGCTACAAGAAACTGGGACAAATCCATTATGGAAAAATGCGGCCTGAAAACCGATATTTTCCCTGTGGTTTATGAAAGCGGAACAGCCGTGGCCTCCGTTACCGAAGAAGCTGCCGCCCTCACAGGACTTGCCGCAGGTACTCCGGTGGTAGCCGGAGGCGGCGACGCTCAGCTTGGCTGCATCGGGGTAGGATTGGTATCACCGGGACAGGGAGCCGTGTTCGGCGGGAGTTTCTGGCAGTTCGAGTATAATACCCCCATCGCCAAAACCGATGCAGACTGCCGTGTCCGTGTGAACTGCCACGCTCTGCCCGACCTCTGGCAGTACGAAGCGCTGGCCTTTTATCCGGGCCTGATCATGCGCTGGTACCGGGACTCTTTCTGCCAGTTGGAAAAACAGCTTGCCGAAGAAACCGGCAGGGATGCCTATGATCTGATGAATGAACAGGCAGAAAAAATTCCTGCAGGCTGCTATGGTATGCAGTGTGCCTTTTCCGATGTGATGAATTATATTTCCTGGAAACATGCCGCTCCCACCTTTATGAACTTTGCGCTGGAACCGGAAAAGTACAACCGCTATACATTCTATCGGGCCATCATGGAAAATTCCGCTCTCGTTACCAAAGGCAACATCGAGCTGGTAGCGTCTGTAACAGGAGAATATCCGAAAGAAATCATTTTTGCTTCCGGCGCATCCAAAAGCCCGCTCTGGTGCCAGATCGTATGCGACGTACTGAATATTCCGGTACATGTACCGAAGGTGAAAGAAGCCACCGCATTGGGTGCGGCGATTCTGGCCGGCAAAGGCGTGGGCCTCTATACCGATGTGGAAGAAACCGTTCGGAAAGTGGTAAAAATAGAGAAAACCTACTATCCCAATGCAGAAAATGCAAAAGTATACGCAGAGCTTTATGACAATTGGCGTCAGGTCTATACAGCACAGCTTGCGCTTGTCAATCAGAATCTTACAAAGAGTATGTGGTCCGCGCCCGGCGTCTGAGTGCCGCTCTGCGGCAGGGACGTTCCGGCTGCCCCAGATCCTGTTCCATACAGCAATAAGACAGCAGTCAAAGCACCGCGGCATTGCTAACCGGGCATCAAATTTGCAACGCGGCAGAGCTGCGGGATCACCAGACCCTTGCGACATGCGTCAAACGGATGCTGCGCATCCGCCTGACGCATTGTGTGCGGAAATAAGAAGGAGGATACATAGCATGTTTATGATTGATGAAAAAGACAAAGAATATCGTTTCGGTGACAGCGGGCCCAAATATCTGATGAAAGGCCCCCGCTCCAACTTCGCTATCGTACAGTTTCAGGCGGGCCAGGATTTTAAAGCCCACTATCATAATATTATGGAAGAAAACTTTTATATTCTGGAAGGCAAAGTTGACATCGAAGTGGACGGCACCGTTCACACACTGACCAAAGGGCAGATGATCCACATTGAGCCTAAGGAGGTGCATTATGTGATCAACCGCTACGAAAGTGTTGTCAAAATGGTTTCCACTCTTGCGCCCTTTCAGGAAGTGGATAAAGTAGAGGTGGACTAATTCCATGCAGCAGATCATTTCCGTGCTGGAAATGGTGCTTCCGGTTGTGATCATGATCCTTTTGGGATATCTGTGCCGGACAAAGGGGCTGGTATCCAGAGAAGGACTCGGCGGCATCAAGAGTGTGATTTCCAACATCACTCTGCCGGTTGTGCTGTTTCAGGCCTTTTATACCACAGAATACTCATTGAAAAGTCTGCTCTGTTTTGCCGTTATCTTTTTAAGCTGCTGTCTGGCGCTTGGGTCAGGTCATCTGCTGAACCGTTTTGTCCCGGACTCCAGACTGATGCCTTATCTCCTGTCCGGCTTTGAAGTCGGCATGCTGGGTTATGCTCTGTATGGTCTGCTGGCCGGAACAGACAAGATTTCCTACATGGCTTCTGTGGATCTGGGGCAGGTAATTTTTGTATATACCATATATCTGACCCTTTTGAAACATGCCGCCGGTCAGAAAACAGACCTGAAAGGCATATTGCTGAGTATGGTAAAAAATCCGGCATTTCAGGGCGTGGCCGCCGGTATCCTGGTAGGTGTCACAGGACTGGGCAGACTGATCGCCGGTTCCTTTGCGGGAGGAATCTTTCACGAAACCATCGAAATGATCACCCTGCCCACTTCCGGTATGATTCTGATTATTGTAGGGTATGAACTTTCCCTGCAGAAAGAAGTCATTGTACCGGTATGCAAAACCATCGCGTTCCGTATACTGGTTATGAGCATACTGCTTGCCATATCCGCTTTTGTCTTATTCCATATACTGCCCTTTGACAAAAACCTGTTTATGGCAATGGTTCTGCTCTTCTCGCTTCCAGCGCCGTTTATCATTCCGTTGTATGCGGATGTGGATTCTGAGGGAATCTACATTTCCACCACACTGTCCATGCATACTCTGGTAACGATATTAATCTTCATCGGCCTGTCCGTATATGCGGTGAGCTGAACCTTCCATATGTCTGTCCACATCTGTACATGCGGCAGAAAGTACGCTTCCTGCACTTTCTGTCTGTACAAAAAAAGAATCCTGTCAGGCAGCCAGACTGCCCGCAGGATTCTTCCAGAAAATCATTTTTATCCAACCTTTTCAGTTTTCCGAGTCAGGTACCAAAAGCTCTATCGCTTCCGGCCTGATTACAATGTCAACTCTGTTATGCTCTCCGCCAAACTCTCCGTCCAGTGTCCAGGCGATGGATTCTTCTGACTCAAACAGAATCCTGTCTGTTTTGTCATAGATGATACAGTCCGTATCCATATTCTCCGTCACCAGCGCCGTCATGATCTGATTCAACTCCATAGGATTTTTCGGCTTACGAATCAATGTCACCTCAAACAGGCCATCATTTAACTCCACATACCTGCCCGTGATCTTTTTGAAACCGCCCACCGAGGAAGAATTGGACACCATGCCAAATAAAAACTCGTCCTCTGTTTCCATACCGTTATAAATCGCTTTGATATGGTAAGTACGCAGGCTGGGAAGCCGTTTCATACCTTCCAGAATATATGCCATATGGCCCAATATATTTTTATAGCTCTGAGGTGTTTCATAGGAAACATCCGTAAAGATACCAAACGCCGCAATATAGACAAACGTATCCCTGTTAAAAGCGCCGATATCGCATAGGAATCGCTTCCCATGCACGGCGATCCATGCCGCTTCCATCATATTTTTCGGCAGTCCCAGACTGGCGCCGAAATCATTGGTGCTCCCCGTCGGAATATAACCGATAGGAACCCTTGTTTCACATTGCATCACACCGGTGACCACTTCGTCCAGTGTCCCGTCGCCGCCGCTGCATACAATCAAATCATATCCGCTGCCTTTTTCTTCTGCCGCATGCACCGCGTCTCCCGTCTGCCTGGTAGGATATACGGTCACCTCGTATCCGTTTTCCGCAAACAACTCAATCATATCCGGCAGCTTATTGCGTATCTTTCCCTTTCCTGCAAAGGGATTGTAGATAAAAAGCAGTTTTCCAGTCATTTACCTTATGAAGCCTCTCCAAGCAAAAATTTTTCCACATCCACCATTGCCGATTCTTCATCCACACCTTCGCAGACGACAGAAACTTCTTCTCCATTGTCAAGTCCCAGATTCATCATCCCCATGATGCTCTTGGCATTGACCCGCTTGTCACTGGTTTCCAGATACACAGTACTTTCAAACTGGCTGGCCACCTGCACCAGAAGTGCAACCGGCCGGGCTTCCAATCCATTCGAAAGATGGATTTTAACAGATTTTTTAATCATAATTTCTCCTCCTTACTGGTCACGGATCCCCTCCGCGATTTCACTTAATTTCCGCAGTCTATGGTTTACACCGGATTTCCCCACCGGCGGATTTAAGTATTGCCCCAGCTCTTTCAATGTTGCATCCGGATACTCCAGCCGTATTTCTGCTGTCTCCCGTAATCCGTCCTGAAGCCTCTGCAGCCCCATTGTCTCCTGAATCAGCAGAATATCCGCAATCTGTTTAGAAGCGGCATTGACCGTCTTGGTGATATTGGCTGTCTCACAATTGACTCTCCGGTTAATGGAATTGCGCATTTCCTTTACAATGCGCAGATTTTCCAGATTCATTAGTGAAATATGAGCGCCCATCACATTCAGCAGATCTACGATCCCCGCTCCTTCTTTCATATATACAATAAAATGATTTTTCCTGGTAACGATTCTGGCCTCTATGTGAAAGTCCCGGATAATTTCCTGTAGCTGCACCGCCTGCCGTGAGGTAATGCATACAAATTCCAGATGATAGCTTTTCTCAGGATCGCTCATAGAGCCTGTGACGAGGAAAGCCCCTCGAAGATATGCGCGTCTGCAGCAGGCATTTTTAATCAGGAGAGGATTGACTGTGTCTATCCTCCCGTCTGTCTGACCGGAACCCTCAGACAGCTTCAGCCCCCGTAACAGCCGGGTTATCTGCTCTTCTTTTTCAATCCTTAAAGAATAAGGTCCCTTTCCCATGACACCAGTACATATATTAAATGATTTTTCAAGCAATGTAAAGCCTTTTCTGATAACCTTCTCATTTTCTGTCTGAATCAGAAGCCGGCTTTGCCCCTCCTCTTTCTGCTCCATCCTGCCGCCGTAGCAGACCATCGCAGCCAGTTCTGCAATCTGGCAATGTCTGGAAGCGCTGATCTGCGCCGCCAGCTCTTCTTTTACTTCACCGGAAAAAGACATGCTAAAACCCCTATCCCCCGTTCCCTGTGTCTCTGTGCTGAATCGTCAATCCATAATTGCCCTGATGCTTCAGCCTGTGATACAGTTCATTGGCCAGTGTCACACTTCTGTGCCTGCCTCCTGTACAGCCAATCCCCACGATCAACTGATATTTTCCCTCTTTCACATAATTGGGAATCAGAAACAGCAGCATGTCCGTCAGCTTTCCGATAAACTCCTCCGCCTCCGGAAACCCCATCACATAGTCCTGTACCGCTTTGTCATTTCCCGTCAGCCGCTTCAACTCTTCTATATAAAACGGATTGGGCAGAAACCTGACATCAAATACCAGATCTGCATCCGAAGGAATCCCGTTTTTAAACCCGAAGGACATAATTGTCACCATGAGACTATTATATTCTTCGTTTTTCACAAAAATACGGTCAAGCTCTTCCTTTAATACTCTGGTCAGCAGATTGGAGGTATCAATGACATAGTCCGCCTTTTTCTTCATGCTCTCCAGCACCTTGCGTTCCCGTTTGATGCCGTCCTCCACTCTTCCGCCTTCGTAGGAAGCCAGAGGATGCATCCTCCGGCTTTCTTTATACCGCCTGATCAGAACGGCATCGCTTGCCTCCATAAAGAGAATTTCAAATTTGTATCCATTCGCCTCCAGATTTTCAAAGCAGCGGCCCACATCCGTAAATGACTGATCTGTCCGTACATCCAGCCCCAGCGCCACCTTGTTGATTTCTCTGCCGGGCATGGCAATCAGCTCCACAAACTTTTCCAGAAGCGGAATCGGCAGGTTGTCCACACAGAAAAAGCCGGCATCCTCCAGCATTTTCAGCGCCGTCCTTTTTCCGCCCCCGCTCATTCCTGTCACGATCACAAATCTCATCTGCCGTCACTCCCCTACAGGCCGGGCTTAAAACTGTCCCAGTCTGACAATCTCCGGTTCCAGCGTGATCCGGAACCGTTCCTTAACCCTGTCCTGAATCTCTGCCATCAGCTCCGCAATATCCTCCGAGGTGGCTTTTCCTGTGTTAATGATAAAACCGCAGTGCTTTTCCGATACTTGCGCACCACCCACACGATATCCCCGCATACCGCTGTCCATGATCAGCTTGCCTGCAAAATTGCCCTCCGGGCGTTTGAAAATACTGCCTGCACTGGGATATTCCAGGGGCTGTTTGGCTTTTCTTTTTGCGGCAAATTCTTCCATCTTAGCCTGTATGTTTTCCTTATCTCCATGTTTCAGACGCAATGCAGCCTCCAAAACCACAAAGGAACGGTTTTTGATCACGCTGGTCCGATAGCCAAACTCCATCGTATCACAGTCCAGCTCCATGATTTCTCCGTTCTCGTTCATGACCGTCACGCTTTCCACGATCTGGCTCATCTCACCGCCGTAAGCGCCTGCGTTCATCACCAGCCCGCCGCCCACGCTTCCCGGTATGCCGGATGCGAACTCCATGCCGGTGAGCCCTTCCTCCATAGCACGTTTCGCTGTCTGGGAAAGAAGTGCGCCCGCCTGCACATATATCCGCTCCCCTTCCACATGGATACGGCTCATACCCAGTCCGAATTTTATGACAGTACCGTCATATCCTCTGTCACTTACCAGGAGATTGGTTCCGTTGCCCAACAAAAAGTATTCGTTTTCTGTTATTCTCATATACTTGAGCAGCTTGCCAAGCTGTTCTGCGTCATTTACCACCAACAGACAATCCGCTTCCCCGCCTGTGCGGAAGCTGGTATATTTGTGCAGCGGTTCCCGTAATTTAATATTTTCTGCCGGCAGAATAGATGCCGCATATTCTTTCATTGCCTGATTCACTTTTTTCACCTGCGTTATTTTTTTCAGCATATGCCGCTTTTTCGTTTCTTATTCCAGTATCAGTTTGGCTGCTCCGCAGATTCCGGCATCGTTGCCCAGGGTAGCAAGCGTAAATCTGGCGTTCCGGCTGCCGTGAAATACATATTTTCTGTAATTTTTCTCAATAAAGGAGAAGAGAATGTCTCCTGCTTTGGACACACCGCCGCCGATCACGAAAGCCTCCGGATTGACCACGCCTGCGATGGCAGCCAGACCTTTGCCCAGATAATCGCCAAACGCCTCTGCGATCTGCACTGCCGCCTGATCCCCCGCCTTCACTGCATCAAACACAGTCTTGGCCGAGACTTTGCCCTGACGCAGAACGGAATCTTCATCGGTTGCATTCAGAATACGGTTTGCCAGCCGTACAATACCCGTTGCGGAAGCATACTGCTCCAGACATCCATGATTGCCGCAGCCGCAGGCATCCTCTTCTCCGTCCTGGATATGGATATGGCCGATCTCACCGCCTGCCCCGGTGGCCCCGTTCAAAATCTCTCCATTAACGAGAATCCCGCCGCCTACGCCGGTCCCCAGCGTTACCAGCACCAGATTCCGGTACCCCTGTCCGCCGCCTTTCCACATCTCGCCAAGAGCGGCCACATTGGCATCATTGCCCGCCCGTACCGGCATGCCGCAAAGCTCCTGAAGCGTATCCCGGAGGCTGAATACACCCCATCCCAGATTCACCGCTTCATATACCGTACCGTCCTTATCGATAGGGCCGGGCGCACCGATTCCGACACCTGCCATATCTTCCTTCTGCAGCCCCTTTTCTTCCATCTTTTTCTGCAGGGCCTGGGCAATATCGGGCAGAATCTTTTCTCCGTTTCCTTCTGTTCTGGTGGGGATCTCCCATTTGTCCAGGATGGTTCCCTCCCGGTCAAACAGACCGATCTTTACCGTCGTTCCCCCTACGTCTACGCCAAAACAATAATTCTTCATATGTCGCCTCCCTCATTTTTTAATCTGGTTTTATTCATCTACTTCTTCCCGCTTCTTTGCCAGAGAATTCTGAACCCTTGTATAAAGCTCCTGAGCAGCATT
>VSOB01000057.1 GCA_009774625.1 Lachnospiraceae bacterium | reverse complement strand
ATCCGGCTGTATCTGGAAGAAACCTACGGCCTGACAAGCGAAAAGAAGATACAGGACGCCGCCGACCTTGCCGCCCACCAGAACAGCTACCACCCCGTCCGGGAGTATTTAAACAGCCTGACATGGGACGGAACTGAACGGATACGCTCCTGCCTGCGGCACTTTCTGGGAACAGGTGAGGACGATTACACTTACCAATCCCTGCGCCTGTTCTAATTGGGAGCCATCCACCGGGCATTTTCCCCTGGCTGCAAATTTGAGGTCATACTCTGTCTGGTAGGCGGTCAGGGAGCTGGGAAGTCCACCTTCTTCCGTCTGCTGGCGGTCAAAGACGAGAGGTTCTCCGATGATTTACGGAAGCTGGACGATGACAACGTGTACCGCAAGCTGCAAGGCCACTGGATCATCGAAATGTCGGAGATGATTGTCACCGCCAACGCAAAGAGCATTGAAGATATCAAGTCCTTTTTGAGCCGCCAGAAGGAGGTTTACAAGATACCCTATGAAACCCACCCGGCAGACCGCCCAAGACAATGCGTATTCGGCGGCACATCCAACGCCCTTGACTTCCTGTCCCTTGACCGTTCCGGCAACCGCCGCTTCATCCCCATACAGGTATGCCCGGAGCAGGCAAAAACTCACATTTTAGAGGACGAACCCGCTTCCAGAGCCTATATCAGCCAAGTGTGGGCGGAAGCGATGGAGATTTACAAAAACGGCAGATGGAAGCTGACATTCAGCCCGGAAATGGTGCGCTACCTAAAGGAACACCAGCGGGACTTTATGCCGGAGGACACCAAGACCGGGATGATTCAGGCTTTCCTTGACAGCTACCCGCGGCGCAAGCCGCAAAAGGCGGGCTTGGGGTGGCAACCCCAACAAGATTCCCATAGGACAAAATGAGTGATTAGCGAAATTTGGTACTGTGGTAGAATCTTGCTCTAAGAAAGTGACGGTTTCCGCTGTGTGGGCTTCCGCTGATACCCTTAACCAAATGTTCAGGTAATTACATATGATTGGATGTCAAATGAAAATGGTGTTTCTATCTGGCGGCATGGGGATGAAAATGATCTGTGAATAGAAAAAGCAATAAAAGCGATTCATTGGAATTGTGGGAATGGTGAAAATGCTGGGCTTTAACCTGAATATTCCAATTGTAAGAAAAAATGTTGATATCTGCCTTTTTGAAGGCAATCCGCAGAGTTATCGTAAAGGAAAGAAGGCTTTTCCGGCAGATAAAACACTGATGCTTGGGGAGTTGAAAGGAGGAATTGATCCGGCAGGCGCAGATGGACATTGGAAAACTGCTAATACAGCGTTGAATCGCATCAGAACAAGTTTTTCTGATACAGGCCATAGGATTAAAACCTCTCTTATTGGAGCGGCAATTGTTGCAGTTATGGCCAGAAAAATATATGATCAGCTTGAGAAGGGTATCATGACCAAGGCGGCTAATCTTACAAATAATGATCAGTTAATTGAATATTGTAATTGGCTGCTTTGGAGTTGAGGACAGATATGAGACAATTGACTTATGAACAACTCTCGTTTGTAAAAACACCGGTTGAGAATTTTCTTGTTGACTCTTTTTCAGCAGATGGATTTTGTATGGATAAAGAACGCAAAAAACTGGAACAGAAATATGCGTTTCTTTTTGAAATTACAGACAGATTTAACTGTCAAAGTGTCAGTTATCAGTTAAGTAAAAAGGATGTATTAGATGGCTGGTTAAAATATAAGGAAGGCTTTTCGGCTGAACTTGTCAATAGTCTGCTTGATGAAATGGAAGTAAAACCAGGCGAGTGGATTATGGATCCCTTTATGGGTTCAGGGACTACTGCTTTGGTGTGCCGGACGAGAGGAATAAACAGTATTGTATTTGATATATTGCCGGTTTCTGCTATATCTTTGAAAGCCAAAGCAGACGTATTCCAATATGATATGAAAGAGATAAAAGCGCTGCTGCCGGAGATTGATGGTTTGACAGTTCCTCCAGAATATACTGGTTTTACACCCTGCATTACGATTACACAGGACGCTTATCCGGAGGAGAGTGGAAGGTTTCTCCAATATATTTCAGAGCGGAGAGATGGAGCTGTATATTCGGCTGAGGTTAAAAATCTGTTGACTTTATGCATTGTCAATTCGTTGGAATGATGTAGTTATACTTCAAAAGATGGACAATATCTCGGCTGGGACTGCCGGCCGAATAAGGTGATCAAGACAAATAAAATACGTGTAGAAAAAGGACAGAAACGATTGCCTTTAAAGTATGCCAGGGACACTATATGTGACTCTAAGACGGCTGTTATGGAAACAAATCAAAAAAGGAAGTATTGAGAAATTTTTATGAAAGTATCTGCCAGACAGAACGATTTGAGCAAATATTAAAAAAAGTCAGGGGAAATAAGGCTTTAGAAGAAATTGTGACTGCTCTTTATGCCAGAAAAGAGCACGGCGATTTGAATAATAATGGCGTAATCCGTATGGTTGAAGGATATTTTACCGAATTGGCTTTTGTTTATGCGGAGCTTTATCGGGTGTGTAAGCAGGGAGCTATGGTTGCATTTGTAAATGACAATGTCAGATTTGGCGGAGAAGTTATTCCCGTTGACTTTTTGAGTTGTTCGTTTGCAGAACAGTTTGGCTTTACAGTGAAAACCATATATACATTAAGACAACAAAAAGGTAACAGCAGTCAACAGATGGCCAGATTTGGACGGGTTGCTTTACGAAAAAGCATTACCATATGGATAAAAAAATCCTGAATAGTCCAATGTCTGTACAAAGTGCGAAATGGAACTTCCGTAAAGGTTCCATTTTGCACTTTTTCAATTCCATAATTTTTTCCTTGACTAAAGTACGAAATCGTACTACAATGCATTCACATAAGTACGAAATCGGATTATGAAAGGTGTGTTGATATGGAATTGAAGCAGGGACGTGAATTGGAAGCGTTTAACAGTATGTATCGGGAACTGGATGGAATGTACCATGAGATTGCACTGAAACTGGAGTTGTCGGACAGCGTTTTTCTGGTTCTCTATGCATTGGTGGAGTTTGGGGACGGGTGCCTGCAGAACGATATTGCGAAGTATTATTTTATCAGTAAACAGACGGTCCATTCCGCCGTTAAGAGTCTGGAGGCAAAGGGCTATCTTTCTCTGCGAAAAGGGAAAAGAAGAGACATGCATCTTGATCTGACGCCTGCGGGACGGCGGCTGGCAGAAGAAAAGATAGCACCGGTGCTGACTCTGGAAAACAGTGTCTTTGCGGAAATGGCTCCGGAGGAAAGCCAGGCGCTGCTTGCGCTGACCAGAAAATATGTTTCTCTGTTTCGTGAAAAAACAGCGCATTTTCCGGTGTCTGAGAGAGGAGGGGACAGTCAGTGAGAATCCAGTTATCAGACCATTTCACATACAGACGGCTGCTTCGGTTTGTGGCGTCTCCTGTTTTGATGATGGTCTGTACATCTTTATATGGAATCGTGGATGGTTTTTTTGTATCCAATTATGTGGGGAAAGCGCCGTTTGCGGCAGTGAATCTGATCATGCCCGTATTGATGGGCATGGGAACCATCGGATTTATGGTGGGCACAGGCGGAAGTGCGTTGGTTTCGGTCAAGCTGGGAGAAGGGGAGCGTGAGCTGGCAAACCGGTATTTTTCCATGCTGATTTATGCGGCCGGGGCAGTCAGCGCGGTGTTGTCGGCGCTTTGCTTTTTCTTTACGCCGGCGATTTCCAGAGCGCTGGGAGCCGAGGGAGAGCTTCTGGGTTATTGTGTTCTTTATGGAAGGATTCTGTTTGCAGCGGAGCCTGTGTTCATTTTACAGAATATGTTTCAGAATTTTTTTGTCACTGCCGAAAAGCCGGGACTGAGCCTGAAAATGTCGGTGGCGTCCGGATTAACCAATATGGTATTGGATTATCTGTTCATAGCGGTATTCGGCTGGGGGATAGCGGGGGCGGCTATTGCCACAGCTCTGGGGCAGGCGGTGGGCGGCATCGTGCCGGTCTTTTACTTTGCACACAAAAATGACAGTCTGTTAAGACTGACAAAGACAGGGCTGGAGCGAAGAGTTCTGCTGCTTGCCTGCATGAACGGATCTTCCGAGATGGTTTCCAATCTTTCCATGTCGGTGATAAACATTCTGTACAATATCTGGCTTATGCGGCTGGCAGGTGAGGACGGTGTGGCGGCATATGGCATCATTATGTACGTGAATTTTGTATTTCAGGCTGTTTTTATCGGTTATACCATTGGCGGTGCGCCTGTTGTAAGTTATCATTATGGCGCAGGCGGCCAGGCAGAGCTGCAGAATCTGTTTCGCAAAAGCCTTGTTCTGATGTGTGCCGGCGGGATCGGCATGACTTTGCTGGCTGAGCTTTTCAATGTACCTCTTGTGCGGATATTTGCGGGCTATGATCCGGGACTTTTCGCCATGACCTGCCACGGATTCCGCCTTTATGCACTGGCATTTATGATGATGGGAGTCAATATCTGGGGGTCCGCCTTTTTTACAGCGCTGAATAATGGGGTGGTCTCTGCAGCGATTTCTTTTCTGCGCACGCTGGTGTTTCAGATTGCAGCGGTTATGGTGCTGCCCTTTATCTGGGGAATGGACGGGATCTGGCTGGCCATTGTGGCGGCGGAAGTTCTGGCCCTTCTGGTAACTGTGTTGTTTTTTGTCAGAGAACGAAGCCGGTATCAATACTGGTAAGGGATGTGCGTGTTGTATATTTGGGGATTTTGGCCTGAACGCTATTTGCGCTTTGTATGTCTGCGATTGGAGCAACCGGTTCGCTTCCGCTTCTTACGATTATTATGGATCCGAGAGATTTCCAGAAGTCGCCGGGACAGTACTGCCAAATGGGGGAAAACAGGAAAAATCCCGAAACTGAGGGAAAAATTACCGATGAACTTAAGAAACTATTAACTATTTTCCCATTTCTTTTTTTAAATTTATGATGTAACATAAAACGTGGAAAAGATCAGGGAGTTTTGATATGTGAATCTGATCTGAAAATAAATCGTAAAAAGGATTACAATATGTCGGAACTGATTACATTAAGCAATATCTGTAAAATCTACAATCCTGGGGAAAATGAAGTGCGTGCTCTGGATGATGTAAGTCTGATTGTGGACGAAAATGAATTTGTGGCTATCATTGGCCAGTCCGGTTCCGGCAAGTCCACTCTGATGAATATGCTGGGCTGTCTGGATGTACCCACCAGCGGGACGTATATGCTTCATGGGCAGGATGTATCCAATATGACGGATGATGAACTTTCGGATGTGCGGAACAAAGAGATCGGCTTTATTTTTCAGGGGTTTAATCTGATTCAGAATCTGACCGCGCTGGAAAATGTAGAGCTTCCGCTGATCTACAGAAATGTAGGGAGAAAGGAACGGATAGCGTTGTCTCTGGAAGCGCTGCGGAAGGTAGGGCTGGAGAAGCGTCTGACCCATAAGCCTTCGGAGATGAGCGGCGGACAGCAGCAGAGAGTGGCCATAGCCAGGGCCATAGCCCAGGCGCCGCCGGTGATTCTGGCGGATGAGCCTACCGGCAATCTGGATTCGGCATCCACAAAAGAGATCATGGGCATTCTGCGGGAACTTCATGAGGAAGGCCGGACCGTGATTCTGATTACCCATGACAATGAGATTGCTGCTCAGGCAGAGCGCATTATCAAGATTAAGGACGGTAAAATTTTTTCGGATGTGATGCGGGACGAAATGCAGCAGGATGAGGCCGGGGATATAGGGAAAAGCTGATAAAAGCGTTTCCCGCACCGGATTTGCGGCGCCAAGTGATATATTCCTTTGCAAATCCGTGCGCATCCGCCGGAAGCTCTGTGAAAACGATGATGCAATCAGCGTTTTCACAGGACAACAATATAAAAGGGGAAATAAAGGATGATAGGATTTAAGAAAAAAGACGACCTGCCGGAAGATTTCCAGAAGAAAAAAAAGGCGAAAAATCCCAAACGCAGGAAACGGATCAAGCAGGGGATCGCGCTGATCGTTGTATTTGCGGCTGCAGGCGGGTTTTATGTACGTTCCAGTCAGGATAAAAACACGGTGCCTCAGGTGATGGCGACCACAGTGCAGCGGGGCGATATTGAAACGACTGTCAGCACCAGCGGTGTGGTGGAAAGTGAGATTTCCCGGATCTATTATGCGCCTATGGCCGCCAAAGTATCGGAACTGAATGTGGAGCTGGGAGATGCGGTAAAGGCGGGTGATGTTCTGCTGGGATATGATACGGAAGATCTGGAGTTTAAGCAGAAATCAGATGCGCTGGATGCGCAGGCCAGTGAAAGCAGCTATCAGAGTTCGATTGCGGAAAGCAATAAGCAGGAGGCTATTTACAATGAATCCTCCCAGCAGCTTGCCAATATTGAAATGCTGATCGTATTTCAAAAGGATCTGATCAAGCAGTTTCAGTACTACGTAGAAGATGAGAAAACCGAAAAAAAACTGAAGCTGTATGATGAAAGATATCGTCTGAACCGCAGAATCAACAATCTGAATGTGCAGGCTTACATAGAGGATACAGAGGGGGTCCATGTTTCTCAGGCCCAGGCCATGAACGAACTGGAAGAGATCAACCAGAAGCTGGAAGAGCTAGAAGATGATAAGGAGCTGACGGAGATCGAACGGCAGATAGTGGTGGAGCAGGAAAAGCTGGCAGATCTGGAAATGCTCAGAGATGAGCTGAAGGCGGATAAAAATTCTTCTGAGAATGCGATTCTGGATGGTTATAAAAAGAAGGAACTGGAAGCCATCGTGCAGAAGAGCCGGATTGCCGAACAGCAGGCACAGGCCCATCTGGAAGAAGCGCTTGCAGGCATCCGGGCTGATTTTAACGGAATTATTACAGAGCTGGATATCAATGAGGGATTTGTAACTGAGGCAGGCTCCAAACTGATGAAGCTGGAAAGCAGTGATGCAGTGCGGGTCAACATCTCTCTTTCCAAATATGATTTATCTAAGGTGGCACTGGGACAAAAGGCGGAAGTGGAAGTTTCCGGCCAGACATATGAAGGTACCGTAAGCAAGATCAATCGGATGGCAGAGCAGAATGACGCCGGTACCAGACTGGTAGCTGCAGAAGTGCATATCGAAAATCCGGATGACAATATCTATCTGGGGATCGAAGGCAAGGTAAAGATTCAGGCGCAGAAATCGGAAAATACTCTGCTGGTACCGATTGCGGCTGTTAATACCGATCAGACCGGGGATTTCTGCTATGTGGTGAAAAACGGTATGGTGGAAAAAAGGCCGATTACGGCAGGCCTGTCATCGGAGGACAGCATAGAGATCGTGGACGGACTGGAGGAAGGGGACATCGTCCTGACAGATACGTCTATGGAACTGACAGAGGGGATGCAGGTGGAACCGCTGACCATGTAAGGGGAAAAGTATGCAGCAGTTATGGGAATATGTCAAAATTGCACTTATGAACATCAGAAGCAACAAAGGACGTTCTGTTTTGACTATGCTGGGCATTATCATCGGTATTTCTTCGGTGATTATGCTGATTTCCATCGGAAACGGTGTAAAGGGACAGATCAATCAGGAGCTGAATGATATGGCGGGTGGCCAGGTCTATCTGTATGTCAGTGACAGAGACAGTGACGGCGATTATCTGAGCTTCAGCGAGGATGATTTTGAGCTGATTAAGGAAAAGATTCCCCATGTGGTGGGTGTGACGCCTCAGTGGCAGTACTGGGGCGCCTCGGTGGGCAGCCGGAAAGGGGACATCAGTGTAGTGATCAAGGCGGGCAATCAGTATCTGGAATATGCATCCAAAGAGCCTTTCGTGCATGGAGGATATTTCACCCAGAATGATTGCGATGCCGGGCGGGATGTGTGTGTGATTACCGAAAGCGGCGCCAGAGCGTTGTTCGGTACCACCAATGTGGTAGGCGTACCGATTGAGCTGACGATCTTTAATGTGACGAGAGAAATGACGATCGTGGGGGTACGCAAAGACAGTGAATCCACCATGCTCAATATGCTGAACGGGGAACGGATCTATATAGATATACCGCTTGCGGTGTTTGCCAATTTCGGATTTTATGTGGGCGATATGAGCGATATGCTGGTGATCGCAGAATCTTCGGAATACTCTACAGAGATTGCCCAGAAAGGCATACAGCTTCTGGAAGCCAAATACAATGTCAGAGGAGAAAACCTGATCCAGGTGGATGACTTTAACGATTATATGTCTCAGATGAGCAGTATTTTGAATTATATTACGCTGTTTGTGGCTTTTGTGGCGGCGATTTCGCTTCTGGTAGGCGGCATCGGCGTTATGAATATCATGCTTGTCTCGGTAACAGAGCGTACCAGGGAAATCGGTATCCGCAAAGCTCTGGGAGCCAGGACATCGTCGATTATGCTGCAGTTTCTTTCCGAGTCAGCCATTATCACACTGGTAGGCGGGCTGATCGGCATCCTGATCGGCATAGGCGGGGCACAGGCAGTATGCGGCGCCATCGGCTTCCGCGCGGCGATCAATCTGGGGATTATTCTGATCGCCACCCTGTTTTCATCCGGCGTGGGTCTGTTCTTCGGAATCTACCCTGCCAGGAAAGCAGCCAAACTCAGTCCCATTGAGGCGCTGCGGGTTATGTCATAATATGTCCGGGAATGCGGGTATAAGCTGGTGTTTTTTCCGGATGAATCCGGAAAAGTGGGGCTGTGGCACTATTTTTAATGCGTGCCACAGTCCCATTTAAAAATCTCAGTGTTTGCCTGTCAACATCGCCGGGCGCTGGCAGCGCTTTACAAGAGCATTATGAAAAGAGCAGCAGTGTTACTCTGTGATCCAGCCCATTTTCCGGCCCAGAATCTCCGGGTTATCCGGAGGCGGGGGCACCGGGGCTGTGTCCGCGAAGGTGGAGTGGCTGCCAGTGGTGATGTGATCTGTCCAATATTCCAGCCAGTCCAGGAAGCGGAAAGGCTCACCGGTCTTTTCATCCCGCATAGGTACTGCGCCATAGTCGTTGGCAAAGTCAAAAAACCAGACAGTGCCGTAGACTGCCGGGTCAGCACTGTTGACAATGAGGATGCTGTCCATACCGCAGCCCTCAGTACAGAGATGCAGAAAACCGGCGCAGGCGGCGTCATAGTCAAAGTCATCCATTTCTTCCTCGGTCATATAGAGGAAGAAGGGGAAGTCATCCAGAGTGAAAGGGAAGGGCTGTTCCGGGACACACTGCTCAGCTGCCTGTTCGTTCAGATGGGTCAGGCCATAGAAGGGCTGCTTTCCATCCGCGCCTACTACAGTGATAAAACGCCGATACTCTTCCGGCAGGCGGATGCCTTTTGATTTCTCGAAGGCAGCCACTGCCTCTTCGGCCATGGGAGCGCCCCAATTCACTGTCTCGTTTTTACAGATGGGATCACCCCTAACTTCCGTAAATTTCTGCAGCAGTCTGGCGATTCTTTCATCGATTTGTTTGTTCATACTGTAACCTCCCTTATTATAATTGAACTGAAACAAAATTCTCTTTTCGGTAAAGTGTTTCCGGTTCATAAGATTTCAAATATCATAAATCGGTTTATAAAAATTATAAAGTTTACATAGATATGATATTGTTATAAACCGGGAGCTGCCGGATTCTCACATTCAAAACTACTATGCTAATCCTGCTACGATGCACCCCGAAACACGTTCACATAAATCCTCTGAAAAATAATGTTTCATCTGTTCCGTAATCCTTTTTCTGACAGACCATCTCTCTTCCCCATCTATAAAAGCAAGAGGCAAAAGGAGCAGAAAAAGCTGTTGCCCGTTTTTTAATGACAATAACTGCGCCACCTCTTTATAAGGGATTGTTTTCAGTTCCCAGTGAGGCCCTGTACACCCAATCTGTTCATCATTGATAAAATAAAGGATATCTCCAGGATGAAATTCAATTTTCAGAATTTTGCCTGATAACGCCTCTTCCAGCGTGGTTGGATTGTCCACATATCCATCGTTTTCATCAAGGACACCTTCATAATATCCGGTAAACTTCTCCCACCAGTTTCCGATTTTTTCTGTATACAATTCTTCCATAAGTTCAGATACGGAAATATCCTGTTCCTCATCATAACCGTTCGGATAGCAACAGCCAAAATAATAAATCCAGAAATTAAGACAATCAATATCTTCCACACGGAGTTTGTTCATTGTTTTTATCCCGTTTACCTTTCATGCCGATAAGCGCAACAACCATTATCTGTTAATATATTTGATTATAAAATACCTGCCTGCTGTTTACAATGTAAAGTTACAGGTCTATTTTCATTGGGTGCACAATCCCGGAAAAGGAGTTGAATCATAATAAAGACTGTGTGTACTTACATTTTGTTTATGGCGAAAGTCCGCCAGGTGTTTTCGATTATCTTAACTTTAATAGGATAAGTAGAAACGGAAAAAATAAATATGCATTGTAGCCGGCAGGCAAATGGTTTAGAAATAAATATGGAAACATACATTTGATTAGAAGGGAACAGAAGAATCGAGGATTATGAAAGCAGGTGGGGATGTTTTACTCCATCGATCGGAGCATTCCCTTATACAAAATAGATAGAAAATCTGTTGAAAAAAGAGTTATTTTCTTAGATACCCACGCATTGTTCGTAACATATCCGGAACCAATGATACACAATGTTTTAAAAGATCTGGGACAGGGTAAAAGATATTTGTCTGGTCTGTCCGCAGAACTGTTTGCCGGTACCGCCGGAAAATTGCCCTTTAAGAAAATGAGCCTGTTCCTGTCCTTGCCTTACTTATATGTCCGATGTATAATAAAGAAACAGATAAAAGATCCTCAATCGGCACGGTTGTTTGCTGACAGAGATATGTGAAAGAAGCCGGATGCTTCATAAAAGCAGGGGAGGGAATATGGCAGAATTAACATCGATGATGAACATCGGAGAAGAAATGTCAAAAAAACTGAAAACGATTGGCATTTCTACATCCGGGGAACTGATTCAGACAGGGGCGAAACAGGCATTTTTAAAATTGAAGGAAACATATCCCCGGGTTTGTCTGGTGCATTTATATGCTTTGGAAGGTGCGATTCAGAATATGCAGTACAATAACCTTACGGAAGAAACAAAAAAAGAACTGAAAGTATTTTCTGACTTTTTAAAAACTTAATGCATATTATCCACCGGCCTGATTATCCGAAGCAATTTACATTTTATCTACTTTTAACTGTTTAAAGATAAGCTGACAGAGTCAACATTGGGAGGAAACAAAAATGGAGATTACAATCGTTCCTGCCTGTGATTTCCCGCAGGAAATCGGCGAACTATTTTCAGAATATACAGACATGTTAATTGCCGGAGACAGTTTATTTCAGGAATACCTGGAACTACAGCAGTATGAGGAAGAAATCCTGCATCTGAAAACCAAATACGGCATGCCTTACGGCAGACTGTACATAGCCCTCTATGATGGAGCGCTGGCAGGCTGCATCGGACTGAGAAAAATAGACGAACAAAACTGTGAAATGAAACGCCTTTATGTAAGGCCACAGTTCAGAGGAAACAGGATCGGAGATTACCTCATACAGAAAATCATAACCGACGCCAGAAAAATCGGCTATTCTTCCATGCTGCTGGACACACTTCCTTTTTTGCAAAGTGCGATTCGCCTATATCGGAAATACGGATTTTATGAAACTGAAAGCTATAACAACAGCCCCATGCATACCTCCATCTATATGAAACTGGATCTATAACATTTTATTCCTCCACATCACCACCATTTTTAACCAGAAACCTTGCACCCCCATTTCATTTTATGTATAATGTACACGAAAGCAATGAGCAGTGCGAAAAGCAGCAAAACCAAAGCGGCTGCCCTTATTTTACCTGTTCGAACCATGGAAGGAACGCATCATACAATGGAACTGGAATTTGAAACAAAGATCACTGCAAATATTTTATTTGATTACATGCTGCACCATACCTACAACAGCCCTTCCGGTATATTGGGAAGCGGAATCGGCGCTGTTCTGGTGGTGGGATTTTTCGGGACGCAGAATATTTTATATCTTCTGGCAGGGATGGTATTGCTTGTCTATCTTCCCTGCAGTCTGTACCTCAGTTCTCTGAAGCAGATACAAAATACGCCTGCGTTTAAAGAGCCGCTTTGTTACCGGATGAATGAAGAGGGCATCCAGGTGTCGCAGGGCGGTGAGAGTCAGCTTCAGAAATGGGAGAATATGTATCGGGCGGTTTCCACACGAAACAGTATTATTGTATACAACACGAAAGTAAATGCCTGGATTTTCCCGCGCAGGGATTTGGGGGCTATGACACCTGGAGTGATCGAGATGATTTCCACACATATGCCTGCCGGTAAGGTTAAAATACGGTGGTGACTATGATATTTGAAACAGGAAGCGACGTGGAAACATTTACATTGGGAGAGCGGATCGGACAGAAAGCCAGTCCGGGTCAGATTTATGCCCTTTCAGGGGATTTGGGTGTGGGCAAGACGGTACTGACACAGGGAATCGCAAAAGGTCTGGGGATCTCTGAGCCGGTCTGCAGCCCTACTTTTACCATTATGCAGAGTTATGAGGACGGCAGACTGCCGTTCTATCATTTTGATGTGTATCGAATCACAGATGTGGAAGAGATGGAGGAAATCGGCTATGAGGACTGCTTTTACGGCGGCGGTGTCTGTCTGATTGAGTGGGCGGAGCTGATTTCCGATATTTTGCCGGCAGACTGTATTTCCATTTGTGTGGAGAAGGATCCGGAAAAGGATTTTGACTACAGAAAGATCACAATTGATTTCCCGGAGGGTAAACATACTTTTGAAGTATGACGATATCACAGATGTAAAGTGAAACAGGCGGTTAACTATGAAAATATTAGCATTGGACAGTTCGGGACTGACGGCTTCCGTGGCTGTTCTGGAAGATGATACGCTGACAGCGGAATACACAGTCAATTATAAAAAGACCCATTCACAGACATTGATCCCCATGCTGGATGCCGTGCGGAATATGACAGAGCTGAATCTGGAAACGGTGGATGCGGTGGCGGTAGCCGCGGGACCGGGTTCTTTTACAGGCCTGAGGATTGGCAGTGCGACGGCGAAAGGTCTGGGACTTGCATTGGGATGTCCTGTGATTCCGGTGCCGACAGTGGATGCACTGGCTTACCAGATGTATGGTTTGAAGCAGTTGATCTGCCCGATTATGGATGCACGGCGCAGTCAAGTGTATACCGGGCTGTATGAATTTTTATGGGACGGGGCGGAGCGTCCGGGCCGGTATGCGCTCCGTGTCCTGAAAGAGCAATGTGCCGTGTCGATTGAAGAAATCATCCGGTGCTGTAATACTTATGACAGAGAGGTTATTTTTCTGGGGGACGGTGTACCTGTTTTTGCACAGACAGTGGCTGATTTGATGCAGGCGCCGTATTCGTTTGCCCCCGCTCACAGAAGGCTGCAAAGTGCGGCGGCGGTGGCCGTATACGGCAGTGTGCTCTATCATAAGGGGGTCTGTGAGAGCGCGGCCGGGCATCGCCCTGTGTATCTGCGCATGTCTCAGGCTGAGCGGGAACGTCTGGAAAAAGAAGGCAGTGATACATGATACGAAAAATGGAAACGGCAGACCTGGAACAGGTCTGCGCCATTGAGACTCTCTGCTTTTCTGTGCCGTGGACCCGGGCTGTTTTTCAGGACAGTCTTTCCAGAGAGGAATATCTGTATTTTGTAGCAGTATCGGAAGGACAAATTGCCGGGTACTGTGGCTTGCTGATGATCGGAGAAGAGGGGGATGTGGTCAATGTGGCGGTTCATCCCGACTGGAGGAAGCAGGGAATCGGACAGAACATGCTGGAGACTTTGCTGCAGGCCGGCCATGAGAACGGAATTTCGGCTTTTACATTGGAAGTGCGGGTCGGTAATACAGCGGCCATCCATTTGTATGAAAAGACCGGGTTTGTTCCGGTTGGAGTCAGACGGGGCTATTATGAAAAGCCGCAGGAGGATGCTTTGATCATGTGGAAAAGATAGACAGGACAAGGAACAATTACCACTTATTTTGAAGGCTGCAGATGGTATACTTTCCTGGTATGAGTCTGTGCGCAGCCAAAAGAGGAAAGAGATTTCTCAGGGAAGCGTACAATAGATAAGGAGGAAAAAGTATGCGGAAGTTTTCAGAACAGGGGAGCAGATGCCTGACAGAGGCAGTGTGTAACTGCTGTGGACGAAAGATAAGAATCAAAAACGGTATTCTGGAAGAGGAATGTGTCAGACTGGAGATTCCTTTTGGCTACTTTTCGGAAAAGGACGGACAGACCCAGAGCTTTGATTTGTGCGAGGTTTGCTATGATAAAATTACAGCAAATTTCCGGATACCAGTGGAGATAGAAGAAGCGACAGAGCTGATCTGATTTTTTGAAATTCAGAATGTATATTTTGGAGGTGCGAAAAAAGACGGGCGGTTCATAACGGTTTTTAGGAAGATACGAGGAATAATATGCTGGATATTTGTTTGCTTGGAACAGGAGGAATGATGCCGCTGCCTTACAGATGGCTGACCTCCATGATAGTAAGATACAATGGTATGAGTCTGCTCGTTGACTGCGGAGAAGGAACACAGATTGCATTGAAGGAAAAGGGGTGGAGTCCCAAACCTATTGATGTGATTTGTTTTACCCATTATCATGCGGATCACATCAGCGGCCTGCCGGGAATGCTCCTGACAATGGGGAATGCAGAACGGACGGAGCCGCTGACACTGATCGGCCCCAGAGGGCTTGGCAGGGTGGTGAATGCACTGCGCGTGATTGCACCGGAACTGCCGTTTGAGATTGTATATCAGGAGATTGAAGGGCCGGAAGCATGTTTTACCCTGGGAGGCATGAAAATCGAAGCATTCCGGGTGAATCATAATGTACTCTGCTATGGATACAGCATCAGTATTGAAAGGACCGGTAAGTTTCAGCTTCAGCGGGCGGAAGCTCTTGGTATAGAAAAACGGTACTGGAATCGTCTCCAGAAGGGGGAAACCATAGAAACGCCGGAGGGGGTTTTTACACCGGATATGGTGTTGGGCGCACCGCGAAAAGGGCTGAAAGTTACGTATGTGACCGATACCAGACCTACAGAGGGCATTGTAACACACGCAAAGGACAGTGACCTGTTTATTTGTGAGGGGATGTACGGAGAACCGGAGAAAAAGGAAAAAGCAAGAGAGTATAAGCATATGACCTTTTATGAAGCGGCAAATCTTGCGAAAAAGGCACAGGTGAAGGAATTGTGGCTGACGCATTTCAGCCCGTCGCTTGTGCGTGCAGAGGAATTTATGCCGGAAGTCAGAAAGATATTTCCGGCTGCTTTTGCAGGAAAAGACGGTAAGACGGCAGAGTTGATCTATATGGAAGAATAGGGAGAATGGGGGAGGAGCGCATGAAGCGGTTTAAGGGTGTAAGAGGAATGCTTGTATTTCTCGTTTTATTGGCAATGCTGGCGGGCTACTATTTCTATCTTTCCAACAAGGCTGAAAAAGACGGGGAAGAGACAGCGACTACAAAGACGCAGGAAGTGCTTCTGCGGGATCTGTCCAGAAATTATCCTGCGTCGCCTAAAGAGGTACTTCGGTATTACAGCGAGGTTCTTCAGTGTATGTACAATGAAGAATATTCGGAAAAAGAGCTGGAACAACTGGCAGAAAGGGCAATGGAAATATGCGACGAGGATTTGGTGTCTTTTCAGTCAGAGGAATATGTGAAACGGCTTCAGGAAGATGTACAGGCATATAAAAGCCAGGGTGTGCAGATATCCAGTTATAAAACCTCCAACAGCACGGATGTTGAGTATTTCAGCAAGGACGGGCGGGAATGTGCCAGTCTGTTCTGTACTTATACACTTCGGATGGGGACCAATCTGCAGACAATAGAAGAAGTATTCATTCTGCGTAAGGATGAGGAAGGGCATTGGAAAATATTCGGCTGGGATGAGGCGGAGCCACAGACAAAATAGGCGATGGGAAAGAAGATTAAAGAAAATGAATGAAGAGATCCGGATTCTGGCGATTGAAAGTTCCTGTGATGAAACGGCAGCGGCTGTTGTGCTCAATGGGCGTGAGGTGCTGTCCAATATTATATTTTCTCAGATAGAACTGCATAAGCTGTATGGCGGCGTGGTGCCGGAAATAGCATCCAGAAAACATATTGAAAAGATCAATCAGGTGATTGAAGAGGCACTGGCAGCAGCGCATATGCCGTTACAGGAGATGGATGCGGTTGCCGTAACTTATGGGCCGGGTCTGGTAGGGCCGCTGCTGGTTGGCGTTTCTGCCGCAAAAGCAATTTGCTTTGCAACAGG
Organism: Lachnospiraceae bacterium; assembly: GCA_009774625.1. Classification (GTDB taxonomy): domain Bacteria; phylum Bacillota; class Clostridia; order Lachnospirales; family Lachnospiraceae; genus VSOB01. Next base: position 2,131 of record VSOB01000057.1, on the reverse strand, counting down.
TATCCCTTTGATCGGGGTGCATCATATCGAGGGCCATATCAATGCCAATTATATTGAAAACAGGGATCTGGAGCCTCCGTTTGTTGCACTGGTGGTGTCCGGCGGCCATACCCATCTGGTACTGGTGAAAGATTATGGAATCTATGAAATCATCGGACGGACAAGGGATGACGCGGCGGGGGAGGCTTTTGACAAAGTGGCGCGGGCAATCGGTCTGGGATATCCGGGTGGGCCGAAAATCGATCGTCTTTCCAAAGAGGGCAATCCGGAGGCCATCCATTTTCCCCGTGCGCGGGTGGCAGAGGCGGCGTATGATTTCAGCTTCAGCGGACTGAAGTCCTCTGTGCTGAATTATATAAATGGCTGTGAGAGAAAGGGAGAGCCGGTGAACCGGGCGGATGTGGCAGCTTCTTTTCAGAAAGCCGTGATTGATGTACTGGTGGAGCATGCACTGGACGCGGTGGAGGCATATGGTTTTGACCGGTTTGCCATCGCGGGAGGCGTGGCTTCCAATTCTTCACTGCGCAGTGCGTTTGACAGCGCATGCAGAGAGCGGAACATCACGTTTTACCACCCTTCTCCTGTATATTGCACGGACAATGCGGCAATGATTGGAACGGCGGCATATTATGAGTATTTGCAAGGCAAAAGAAGCGGGCTGGATTTAAATGCCGTACCCAATCTGAAGCTGGGAGAACGATAATGAAAGAGAAAACGGCGGGAATCCTTCTGGCTGCGGGAAGCGGCAGCCGTATGAAAAGTGAAGTACACAAACAATATTTGCTGCTGAAAGGCAGACCGGTGCTTTATTATGCGCTGAAAGCCTTCGAAGACAGCTTTATTGATGAAATCGTTCTTGTAACTCAGGGGGCGGAAATTGATTACTGCCGCAGAGAATTGGTGGAACGATATGGTTTTCGCAAAGTGCGTCATATTGTGGAAGGCGGAATGGAAAGATATCATTCTGTTTTTTGCGGGCTGCAGGCACTGACCGCATGCGATTATGTATTTATCCATGACGGTGCCAGACCTTTTGTGACAAAAGAAATTCTGGAGCGGGCTTATAAAACAGTACAGAAGGAAAAGGCCTGTGTAACGGGAATGCCGGTGAAGGATACGATCAAGCTGGCAGATGAATGGGGATATGCGGCGGAGACACCTCCGCGTGATCTGGTTTGGACCATACAGACACCCCAGGTATTTTCCTTTGCACTGGTAAAGAAAGCATATACCGTTTTTCTGGAGCAGGAGCAGACGCTCCTTGCCGAAGGTGTCCGTATCACGGATGATGCTATGGTAGTGGAACGCTTTACCGATACCAGGATCAAGCTGGTGGAAGGTTCCTATGAAAACATAAAAATTACCACACCGGAGGATCTGGCAGTCGCAGAAAGTTTTCTGTCTGGCGGTCCTTTGGAAATATGTTGCTGAAACGACTTTCCTGAGGCGGAGAACTCAGCGGACAGGATTCTTTTACTTGACCGGGAACCGGGATCTACAGAGAAAAATCCATCCGGGATGTACACGCCGCGTTCCGGAAAATGGCTGCTGATGCAACCCGACTCCGAACACCTTGCCGCCCGAAATGTAATAAAAAACAGTTTTTGTGAAAAAAAGGAAAAAAGTTGTTGACAACATAAAAAACATTTGCTAGAATATGTTTTGCGCTGACGTGAGAGGCGTACCCGGAGAGGTATCGAAGTGGTCATAACGAGGCGGTCTTGAAAACCGTTTGTCCGCAAGGGCGCGTGGGTTCGAATCCCACCCTCTCCGTTGAAAAGAGACGGACGAGGCAGTGAATGCAGAGGTTTCGATCGGGAAATCATATGCATACAAGGGCGGTAGAGTGAGAAACGGAATGTGAAAGTCCGGGACTCAATGTTCAGATTGTTTTCAGACTGTTGATCGTTCTATATAAATTAAGAAGAATTTCATTGATTTAGGCAAATTGGAGAAGTACCCAAGATGGCTGAAGGGACACCCCTGGAAAGGGTGCAGGTCGTTAATAGCGGCGCGAGGGTTCAAATCCCTCCTTCTCCGTTCGGTAAACCATTACCGACAGAACCTTGACAAATAAACAGCAATGCGACCCTGAAGATTCTAAGGAAGAAAGAAAGAAGATTCAGAGAAC
>VSOB01000056.1 GCA_009774625.1 Lachnospiraceae bacterium | reverse complement strand
CATTAAGCAGTTAAAAATATCATATAATATACAAGTTTTTCCCATTTTATCTAATTCTGTAACTAAAAGCACCGAAATAAACTTAGATGATTTGAAAATACAATATAGGGATAAAGTATTGTCAAATCCATGTTTATTGGCTTTAGAAATTGTAAATAGTGGAAACGATGCAATAAATGATCCACCAATCAAAATACGGACTGATGAAAATATAGAAATAATCCCCGGATATTTTGAAGATGTTCCATCTGGATACGAAGGATTATGGAGTTTTAGCAAGACCACTCCCAATTCTTGTAATATACAGTTAGAGCATCTCAACCCAAAGCAGGTTGTTAAAACAAGATTCTTTTTAGACAATTTACCTCAAAACAAAATGGTTTTTGAATGTCCCATGCCAAATCTGCAAATACAAGAGGTTGCTTATAATAATGCAAACTCCGGTAATAAAATAACCACATCCTCTAAATCAAATATTATTTTGATGTGCATTACAGCATTGCTTTTTGTTTCCATTGAGCAATGGAGATATTATATTGATCGTTTTATTTGGCTTACTGATATACATTTAGAATCAAGCCAAGTTGCTATTTTTATTATGTCGTCGTTACTCCTTACTGTTATTTTGAATGCGTATGGTGTACCTATTGCAGACAAGTATATTAAAGCACACCCTAAACAAGCGACATTTATTAAATTAGTAATAATTCTTGTAAGTATTATTCTACTTGCTCTGATTATATGCGATTATATAATTGTTCACTTTATTCCACAAGTAATTACTGCAATTTTTGTTGTTATCTTGTTATCATTATTTATTCATTTTTCATTTGTATCGAAAAGCCTATAATTCTAGAAAGTACTCGCAATAATGTTTAAATATCAAGAATCTTGACTTGCGAGTTAAAACAGTTTGTTGTGTATATAGTAGAAGCCACCAGGCACTTGCGAAGTCCCTGGTGGTTCTTATTGTCAGCAACTCCGTGTAGGTTTTTGTGGTCTTGTCCATATCAGTGAATAGCGATTGCCCGTGCCATTTTGAAAAATGCGCCTATCCTGATTCTCGACGAGGCTACGGCATTTGCCGATCCTGACAATGAGGTGCGCGTTGGGCAGGCTTTATCTGCTCTGTCAAAGGGAACCCTCTCCGGGGATGTAGGCAGTAAAGAGAGAAAAACGGTTATTATGATTGCACACAGGCTGTCTTCAATCACAAACGCAGATTGCATTTATGTGCTGAAGGACGGTGAGATTGCCGAAAGCGGCACACATAGAGAGCTGATAGAGAAAAACGGTATATTCTCACGTATGTGGAAGAATTACTCCGAAGCGGCAGAATGGAAAATTGCAAATGAAAATAAAGGAGTGGAGGTAAAAGTATGATTAAGACATTACTGATTCCCAAATTAGAAAGACGCTTTGCGTTATCAAGACAAGGGGCTGTTGATTTGATAAAAGGCTGTATTGCCTGTGCCTTCCAGGATATATCCTTTATGTTTTCTGTCGGGCTTCTGTATCGTTTTGTCATTGATATGATGAATGGGGAGGTAAATGGAAATCGTGTAGTTTTCTATGCGGCTTTCGCTTTGGTTTGCCTTTCGCTCATATTTATTGCCACTTGGTTTCAATATAACACTACCTATTTAGCGACTTATGTGGAAAGCGGGGTAAGGCGTATTTCCCTGGCGGAACAGCTCCGAAAAATCCCGTTGTCCTTTTTCGGCAAAAAAGACCTTGCCGATTTAACAAACTCCATTATGAGCGACTGCGCGACACTTGAAACAGCATTTTCTCATTATGTACCTGCTTTGGCAGGCTCTCTTATTTCTACAACTTTAATGGGACTATGCCTTTTTGCCATAGACTTTCGTATGGCTCTGGCGGCGGTTTGGGTTTTGCCGGTTGCATTTACAATTACATTTTTTTCAGCCCGCATACAGGAATATTTTAACCGTAAGTCCGTAGCGGCAAATGTTACACTTGAAAGCGGTGTGCAGGAGTGTATCAAAAGTTTGCAGGATTTAAAAGCGAATAATGCAGAAGAACGCTATCTGGAAGGGCTTGGCAGGAAAATAGATTCAGTGGAAAAGCGGCACATTATTACAGAGCTTGGAACTGCTCTTTTTGTTGTTTCTTCTACGCTCATATTAAAGTTTGGAATTGCTACGGTTGCACTTGTGGGCTCTATACTGCTCATTCGTGGGGAGATTACGATTCCGCTGTTCTTTATGTTTTTGCTTGTCGCTTCAAGGCTGTACGCTCCGCTTGAAGGTGCATTACAAAATCTTGCTGCGGTGATCTCCACCAAAACGAATATAAACCGTATGAACGAAATCCTTGATCAGCCTATTCAGACAGGCTCGGATGGGGTAACGAATCAAGGCTATGATATTGTGTTCGACCATGTGGGTTTTGCCTACAACACTGGGGAAACCGTATTAAAAGATGTGTCGTTTACGGCAAAACAGGGGGAAGTTACCGCTTTGGTCGGTCCGTCCGGCGGAGGCAAAACTACAGTGTCACGCCTTGCTGCCAGGTTTTGGGATATAAACAGAGGAAAAATCACTGTCGGCGGTATGGATATATCGAAGATAGAGCCGGAAACGCTATTGTCGCTGTATGCTATCGTATTTCAGGATGTAACGCTGTTTAATAATACTATTATGGAGAATATCAGAGTAGGCAGAAAAGATGCGACCGATGAAGAAGTGATCGCGGCTGCAAGATTGGCGAATTGTGAAGAGTTTGCCGGGAAACTCCCAGAGGGTTATAACAGTATGATCGGTGAAAACGGCTGTGAATTGTCCGGCGGTGAAAGGCAGCGTATTTCAATCGCTCGTGCCTTCCTCAAAAATGCGCCTGTTATTTTACTGGACGAAGCGACAGCAAGCCTTGATGTGGAAAATGAAACATTGATACAGGCCGCCTTATCAAGGCTGATAAAGGATAAGACGGTACTCGTAATCGCGCATCGTATGCGGACTGTAAGCGGTGCGGATAAAGTGATTGTGCTTTCGGACGGTTGCGTTGCCGAGCAGGGAACGCCTGAGGAATTGATGAACACAGGGAGGATTTACCCCCATATGGCAAAGCTGCAAATGATTAGCCAGAGCTGGGGTATTTATCATCCATGACGATAGAAAGTTTGTTTCTACATCCTGTTGGGAAAACATAGAACAGACAGAATGAATTGTTCGATGGTAGACAAAAGTTGTCCTTTAGTATAATACAGCCGGCGCAGCTTGGGCCACGCCGGCTGAATAGAACTTTTAGCATACTTTCTTATGAATCTCCCTCTTAAGCGACGGATTGTTTTCTGGCTGCTGAGTAAATTGCGGGACAGGCTATTTTTCAGAAACAAATTCATTCACAAGCCGTTTTACATCATCCAGGCATGCGCCGCAGACAGTACCGGCGCCTGTTGCTTCCTGCACTTCTTCCAGCGTGGTTGCTCCACTATCAACCGCTTCTTTGATCATACCTGATGTCACACCCATACAGCTACATACAACTTTATTCAGATCCATGTTGCACCTTCCTTTCCTGTGGAATTTATTGTATGCGAATAGAGAAAATTTATACAAATGATCGGGACATAAGAATGTTGGACTGATTTTGTCAGAAGATTTTTGACACCTTACGACAAAATCAATCCATAAGCAACAAAACAGGGCATTTTGCATAGGATAATAAAAAAGCCGGGAGCTTATTTTGTTACGAGTAAGAAAACAGGTATATTGCAGCGACAGATATACCGGAAAAGGAATCACCGTAGCGATCTTGGATACCGGAATTTCCCGGCATCCGGATTTCGGCAGCCGCATCCTGGGATTTACAGATTTTGTCAATGGCAGGGTGGGACTGTATGATGATGATACGCATGGAACCCATGTTTCCGGCATTCTGGCAGGAGACGGCAGTCTTTCCGGCGGAAAATACAGAGGGATTGCGCCGCAGTGCAGTCTGGTGATTGGTAAGGTGTTAAACGGCAATGGCGACGGAACGATAGAGCATATGTTGAAAGGCATCGAATGGATTCTGCAGAAAAAACGGATCTGGAATATCCGGATTTTAAATATTTCCATTGGGCTGGGGCTGGATTTAAAGAGAGGGCAGAGAGAAACTCTGATTTCCTGTGTGGAAGAAGCATGGGGGCAGGGACTTGTGGTCGTGGCTGCAGCGGGAAATGCGGGCCCTAAGCCCGGAACGCTTTCGCCTATCGGAAACAGCAGAAAGGTGATTACAGTAGGCTGCAATGAGGGAGGCTATTTTGGAGAACGGCCTTCTCTGTGTGAGTATTATTCTGGCAGGGAAGAAGAGGGCGCGGAGTTGAGAAAACCGGATGTGGTGGCGCCGGGAACGGATATTATTTCCTGCAACGCGCATGCCAGACGTACTTTGTATGGATGGCAGAACGGATACGCTGCCAAAAGCGGTACCTCCATGTCAACACCGATTATATCCGGTGCGGCAGCGCTTTGCCTGGAAAAATCTCCGGATGCAGGCAACAGTGAGGTGAAGCGGAGAATCATATACACCGCCACAGATCTGAAAGAACCCTGGTATAAGCAAGGCTGGGGAATGCTTAATATTGAAAGAATGCTGGATTTTTAATATTGACACACTCCGTATAATTGTATACAATTATGCGGGGTGCGTTTTTGCATAGAACAACAGAAAGGTAACAAAGAATGCTTTCTGCTGTAAAAGTAATGGCAGAGACCGCCCTGTAGTGTCAGGAAGGACAGGCAGGGGAAATGAAAGTGGAGAATTATGATGTAAAAAAGGAAGTCACGGACAAGTATTCTTTGCGGGGCCGTGTATTTCACAAAATCCGGGAAGATATTCTAAGCGGAAGATATAAGGTAAAGGAGGAGTTACGGGAAGTAGCCATAGGTGAAGAAATGGGAGTCAGCCGTACACCCGTCAGGGAGGCGTTCCGGCAGTTGGAGCTGGAAGGACTGATTCGGATCGTACCCAATAAGGGCGCCTATGTAACCGGGATTACGGTAAAGGATGTGAGGGATATTTATATGATCCGTTCTCTTCTGGAAGGACTGTGTGCCAAATGGGCTACCGAACATATTTCCAAAGAACAGATGGAAGAGATGGAAGAAAATATCTTTTTATCCGAGTTTCATGCTTCTAAAGGCCATACAGAACAGATGGCAGAACTGGACAATCGGTTTCATGAGATTATGTATGAGGCGTGCAACAGTAAGATGCTGGAACATGCCCTGAAGGATTATCATCAATATGTGCTGCGGGTAAGAAAAAAGACATTGTCCACGCAGACAAGAAGTACGGCATCCAATGCGGAACACAGAAAGATCATGGAGGCGATCAAGTCCGGCGACGGAGAACTGGCAGAACAGCTTGCCAACAGGCATATGATCAATGCCTATGAAAATATGGTGAAAAACGGTTATATGGAACACTACGAAGAATAAAGCACGAAAACCATTAAAGTAAAAGATAATAAGATAACGGTTACAGAGACTGAAACAGAAAGGAAACAAAACGATGGAAAAGATTCAGATGAAAACGCCGCTGGTAGAGATGGACGGCGACGAAATGACGAGAATTTTGTGGAAGATGATCAAGGAAGAATTGCTGCTTCCTTACATAAATCTGAAAACAGAATATTATGATTTGGGGCTGGAGCATCGGAATGAGACAGACGACCAGGTGACTATGGATAGTGCCAGGGCGGCTGCAAAATATGGAGTGGCAGTGAAATGTGCCACGATTACGCCCAATGCTGCCCGTATGGAGGAATATCATCTGAAAGAGATGTGGAAAAGCCCCAACGGGACGATTCGTGCGGCTCTGGACGGCACGGTTTTCCGTACTCCGATTGTGGTGAAGGGCATAGAACCCTGTGTACGCAACTGGGAAAAACCGATTACACTGGCCAGACATGCCTATGGGGATGTGTACAAGAATACGGAACTTAAAGTGGACCGGCCGGGAAAGGCGGAGCTGGTGTTTACCGGTGAGGACGGCAGCCAGGTACGGGAGCTGATTCACAATTTTGCAGGGCCGGGTATCCTGCAGGGCATCCATAATACGGAACAGTCCATCCGCAGCTTTGCCAAAGCATGTCTGAATTATGCTTTGGATACGAAGCAGGACCTCTGGTTTGCCACCAAAGATACCATCTCTAAAAAATATGACCATACATTTAAGGATACTTTCCAGGAGATTTATGAGCAGGAATATGAAGAAGCCTTTGAAAATGCAGGCATTGCTTATTTTTATACACTGATCGACGATGCAGTGGCCAGAGTGATGAAAGCAAAGGGAGGCTTTATATGGGCCTGCAAGAATTATGACGGGGATGTGATGAGTGATATGGTATCTTCGGCATTCGGTTCGCTGGCTATGATGACGAGTGTATTGGTGTCTCCGGACGGAGTATATGAGTATGAGGCTGCTCACGGGACGGTGCAGCGTCACTATTATAAATATCTGGAGGGGGAGGAGACTTCCACCAATTCCGTGGCGACGATCTTTGCATGGACGGGTGCGCTGAAAAAGCGGGGTGAGCTGGATGAGATACCGGCTTTGTCGGCTTTTGCAGAAAAGTTGGAACAGGCTACGGTCCGCACCATCGAAAGCGGGCGGATGACAAAAGACCTGGCTCTGATCACATCCCTGCAGGATGTACAGGTGTTAAACAGTGAAGCGTTTATCAAAGAGATCAGAAAGACACTGGAAACACTGTGAATCCTGTCCGCTGGATTTTCCGCCTGCGGCGGGTTGCTTTGGCAGCATATTTCAAAAGGCCGGTGACTGATCAGTCACCGGCCTCTTCGCTGAGTGTTTCCCATTGCAGATATAGTGTTTCCAGTTTTTGAAGATTGTCCTCTTTTTCGGAGGACAGTTCTGTAAGTCTGGGAACATTGCTGCAGTTTTCGGGCAGTGCCATCAGCATATCCAATGCTTCGTTTCTTTGTTCCAACGCTTCAATGGCCTGTTCGGTTTTTTTCAGATCATTTTCCAGCTTCCGCTTTCTGGCTTGCTGCTGTCTCTGATTTTTCCAGTCCAGTTTGGCTTCTGTTTCGGTTCCGGAGCGGGACAGGCCAGAGTCTGAGCAGGAGGCTTGTGTTTCTTCCTTTTTTTCCAGATAATAGTCATAGTTCCCAAGATATACGGTAAGGGCATGGGCAGACAGTTCCAGAATACGGTGGGCTGTCCGGTTGATAAAATACCTGTCATGGGATACATACAGGACGGTGCCTTCATAATGATTCAGCGCATCCTCCAGTATTTCTTTGGACATGATATCCAGATGGTTGGTAGGCTCGTCCAGAATGAGGAAATTGGCTTCGGACAGCATCAGTCTGGCCAGGGAAACCCGGCCTCTTTCTCCGCCGCTGAGTTCCTTTACCCGTTTGAATACTTCTTCTCCGGTAAACAAAAAAGCAGCCAGGGTATTGCGGATTTCCGTATTGGTCAGAGTAGGATAAGCGTCTGAAATTTCTTCAAACAAAGTTTTTTCAGGGTGCAGCACATGGTGTTCCTGGTCATAGTAGCCAATTTGTACATTGGCGCCGATACGGATCTGCCCCCTGTCAGCCGGAATCAGGTGATTGATGATCTTCAGTATCGTAGTTTTTCCGGTGCCATTACTGCCGATCAGAGCCACATGTTCTCCACGCTTCAGTTCGAAGTCCAGGTTTTCAAACAGAGAAAGGCCGTCAAAGGATTTGGTCAGAGAGTTAACTGTCATAACATCGTTTCCGCTCAGAATACGAGGCAGGAGACGCATTTTCATATCGGTCCGTGCCTGCGTGGGCTTTTCAATGACATCGATTTTCCGGAGCATTTTTTCTCTGCTCTCGGCACGTCGGATGGATTTTTCCCGATTGAAGGAACGGAGTTTTTCGATGACTTCTTCCTGATGTTTGATTTCCCTCTGCTGGTTCTGGTAAGCATTCCATTTGGAAATGCGCAGCGCTTCCTTTTTGGCTGCATAGCTGGTATAATTGCCGGAAAACACGGTGGTTTCTGTCTGGTCGATCTCAATGATCTTAGTGGCGATGCGGTCCAGAAAATACCGGTCATGGGATACCACCAGTACCGCTCCTTTATAGTTCATCAGATAGGTTTCCAGCCAGGCGATGGAAGCCATGTCCAGATGGTTGGTCGGCTCGTCTAACAGAATCAGATCAGGTTTCAGCAAAAGCAGCTTTCCCAGTGCCACACGGGTTTTCTGACCGCCGGAAAGCGTGGTGATTTTTCTGGAGAAATCCTCTTCCTCAAATCCCAGTCCCTTTAATACGCCGGTCAGTTCACTTTTGTATGCGTAGCCGTTTTCCATTTCGAACTGATGCGTCAGGGAAGCATAGACTTCCATCAACAGATCCAGCTTTTCGCCGGAAACCTGCTTCATATCCTGCTCTGCCTGTCGCATCTGTTCTTCCAGAAGGATCAGATTCTGCCTGACAGAGAGCAGCTCTTCATAAATGGTATGTTCACTGTCAAAAACCACTAACTGAGGCAGATAGCCCAGTGTTTTTCCTCTGGAGAGCACGGCTGCGCCGCTGTCTGCTTCCAGTTCACCGGCAAGGATGCGCAGCAGTGTGGTTTTTCCTGCACCGTTGATACCTACAACAGCGGCTTTTTCATATTCTTCTATATGGAAGGAACAGCAGTCCAGAATCAGGGTTTCTCCGAATTGCTTTTTTATATTCTGACAAGATAAAATCATATACATTTCCTCCAAACGTAATCTCTTCTATTTTAATGGAAATGGTTTACAAATACAAGCCTGCATTTCATTGACAGGAAATTCACAATTTTATATAATAAATATAAATGTGCACAGTGTATAGAAACGTTCGTGTGAACTATGGAATCGGGGGCAGATACAAGATGGAAGGAAAAGGGATATCACAGGCAGTTATCGGCAGACTGCCACGGTATTTCCGGTATCTTGGGGAACTCAGGGACGAGGGAGTGGAGCGTATTTCCTCACAGGATCTGAGCAGGCTTATGCAGGTAACGGCTTCCCAGATCAGACAGGATTTTAATAATTTCGGCGGCTTTGGACAGCAGGGCTACGGATATAATGTGGAATATCTGTATGCAGAGATTGGCAGGATACTGGGGCTTGACAAACAGCACAGGCTGATTATTGTAGGCGCCGGCAATCTGGGCCAGGCGCTGGCAAATTATATGAACTTTGAAAAGAGAGGATTTCTGGTGCAGGGGATTTTCGATGCGGATCCGAAGCTGTATGGCAGAGTGGTGAGAAATCTGGAAGTCGAGCCAATGGAGCTGGTGGAACAGAGGATCCGGGAGAAAAACATCGACATTGGGGTGTTGACGGTTCCGAAAAACAGTGCAGTGGAGGTGGCCGACCGGCTGATCGGTTATGGGATCAAAGCAATCTGGAATTTTGCACATGTGGATCTGCATGTGCCGGAGGGGGTACAGGTGGAAAATGTCCATCTGTCTGACAGTTTGATGAAGCTTTCCTATACGATCAGTTGTTATGAAAAGCAAAGAGGGTAAATGGGGATATGATAAGAAAACGTAAGGGGAACCGGGGCGATGAGAAAAAGTACAGGGCGGCGCTGGCTGGGAGAAAGATACCGGTTTTGACTCTGGACAACAAATGGCATAAACTGATTGCACGTCTGGGCAGCACAGCGGAAATCGCGCGTTTGTCGGAAAAACTGAATGATCTTCTGAAAAGACAGGGAAAGATCAATACAGAACTGAAAGACATGCATCTTCTGAAAAAGAAACTGATGGAGAACATTATGGCTTCTATGGATGAGATTGAGTCGGCTTCTCCTCAGGTGGATAAAAAGATGGACGAGAGTCGGCGGCTCATAGAAGAATGCAATGTGAAAATGGGCCAGTACCGGGATGAAAATCTGGAGCTGCCGAAGGAAATCGATGCCGTCAACTATAAACTGATGGTGGCTACGATGGAGCTTTGTTATGAAAGGCTGCAACAGAATACAAAAGAGATTAATGAGATCAATGACTGGCTGACCAGTACCAGAATAGAACTTAAAAAAAAGGTTCTGAGAAAGCAGGACAGTGAAACTGTCAATTTTGAGCTGTATTCCTATATGCATGATATTTTCGGGTCAGAGGTGCTTGAAATATTTGATATGCAGTACAATCCGGGCGAGAAACCGCCTGTTGTAAAACAAGACAAAAAATAACCTGCAAAAAGATGCGTCAAAGGGAATGCTTTGGCGCATTTTCAGATTTCAGGAAGCGGAGGCAAGGAGGAAAAGAATGCAATATCTGGTGAGCAGTGCACAGATGAAGGCCTATGATCAGGCAGCCATAGAAAACACGGGGATTCCCGCACTTGTGCTGATGGAACGGGCAGCCTGCGCCACGGCGGAGGAGATTATCAGACGGTTTCCTCCGGAAGGCAGAGGGCGGGAAGCAGATAAGAGCCGGGTGCTTATCCTGGCAGGCTGTGGCAACAATGGAGGAGACGGTTTTGCCATCGGGCGTATCCTGGCAGAACATGGTTATCCGGTTTCTTTTGTGCTGGCAGGAGAGCGGGAAAGCTGCAGCAGAGAAACCATGGCCCAGATACACATTCTGGAGCATTTGGGAGAGACGGTGGAAGCTGCTGTGCCGGAAGGCAGGTTTTCGGTGATTGTGGATGCATTGTTCGGAATCGGACTGTCCAGAAACGTGACGGGAAGATATGAAGAGATCATCAGCTACATCAACGCTTCTGCGGCCTGTGTGGTGGCGGTGGACATCCCTTCCGGCATCCATGCGGATACAGGAGCGGTTATGGGGACGGCGGTCAGGGCAGATTTGACGGTAACTTACGGATATGCCAAACCGGGACTGATTTTGTATCCGGGCGGAGAGTATGCCGGTGAGGTAGTCTGCCGGAAAATCGGTATTTCCTGCCCTGCCGGACAGAAGCCTTTGGCGTTTGTCTATGACAGAACCGATCTTGCCAGACTTCCCGTAAGAAAAAATGACGGAAACAAAGGCAGCTTTGGCCGGGTGCTGGTCATCGCGGGCAATGAACGGATGTGCGGCGCCTGTCAGTTTGCGGCACTGGGTGCTTATCGCATCGGAGCCGGCCTGGTGCGTGTCCTGACAGTAAAAGAAAACAGGAATGTATTGATGCAGACAGTGCCGGAAGCCATTGTGGATACCTATGACAGTGAGGTGGCGGAGGCTTGTTTGAAAGAGACGCTGGACTGGGCGGACTGTGTGGTGGCCGGGCCGGGGATCGGCACGGATGAACGGGCCTGCCGGATCATGAAATATATATGGAGCCATTGCCGCGTACCGCTGGTGGTGGATGCGGATGGACTGAATATACTGGCTTCCTGTCCTGACTGGCTAAAGCGGGACAGGGACAGTCAGAGAGAAACAGGGGGAGAACGGGGAGCGGAAGTATATTTTACGCCCCACCTGGGAGAATTTTCACGGTTGGCGAAAAAGAGCATAAAATGTTGTAAGGAAGATATTATTTCAGCGGCTGCTTCTTATGCCAGAGAGCAAGGGGTGATACTTGTCTGCAAGGATGCCAGAACGGTGGTGGCGGATCCGGCAGGAGAACTATATCTGAATACTTCCGGTGACAATGGTATGGCCACCGGAGGAAGCGGTGATGTGCTGGCCGGGATTCTGGCCGGGCTGCTGGCACAGGGGATGCAGGGACTGGAAGCGGCCGCTTTGGCGGTATACCTGCATGGGCTTGCGGGAAATCGGGCATCCTCCATAAAATCGACCTATGCAGTAAAGGCGGGCGATTTGCTGGAGGCATTGCCGCAGGTGCTTACAGAAGGAGGAAACAAAGGATGGACTTAAATGACAGGCTGGCATCCTATGCGCGGGCATGGGCAGAGGTGGATCTGGATGCCATTTGCCATAATATGGATCATATGAAAGCCAATATTGCAGAAAAGACACAGATGATTGCCGTGATTAAGGCGGACGGTTACGGACATGGGAGCGTACCGCTGGCACAGGTGATGGAACCGCTGCCGTATCTGTATGGTTTTGCTACGGCTACCTTTGAAGAGGCGGCGATTTTACGGAAAAGCGGCGTGAAAAAGCCGATTCTGATTCTGGGGTATACCTTTCCGTATTGCTGCAGAGAGATGATCCGGCAGGAAATCCGGCCTGCGCTGTTTCGGCCGGACAGTGCCAGGGAGCTGTCACAGGCAGCCGTGTCCCTGGGAAAAGAGGCAAAAGTGCACATCAAAGTGGATACCGGTATGTCCAGAATCGGGATACGGCCGGATGACAGTGGGATCGGTATGATCCGGCAGGTAATGGAACTGCCCGGTATTTGTATAGAAGGTATTTTCACCCATTTTGCCAAAGCGGATGAAACGGATAAAAGTGCGGCGATCGCCCAGTATGAAACGTTCCGGACATTTGTGGAGAGAGTGGAGAGAGAGCTGGGGCTTTTGATCCCCCTGCGGCACTGTTCCAACAGTGCGGGCATTATTCGTCTGCCCCAGGCCAGTATGGATTTGGTCAGGGCAGGGATCGCCCTCTATGGTCTGTGGCCTTCCGATGAGGTGGAAAAAGACATTGTTTCACTGGAGCCTGCGCTTTCTTTCAGAAGCCATATCGTCTATGTGAAGGAACTGGAGGCAGGCAGGCAGATCAGTTACGGAGGGACTTATACCACAGCAGAAAGGATGCGGGTGGCCACTGTCCCGGTAGGATATGCAGACGGTTATCCCAGAGGATTGTCCGGGAAAGGATATGTGCTGCTCCATGGCAGACGGGCACAGATTCTGGGAAGGATCTGTATGGATCAGATGATGGTGGATGTGTCAGAGATCCCGGAGGCAGCAGAAGGCGATGTGGTAACATTGCTGGGGGCAGACGGGGAAGAGAGGATTACGGCAGAATATCTGGGCGGATTGTCCGGGCGGTTTAATTACGAACTGGTATGCGGGATCAGCAAACGCATCCCCCGTGTTTACAAAAGAGGCGGAAATATTACGGGAACGAAAGATTATTATCAGGATTTTGAATACCTTCCGGAAAAAGGGCAATAATATTGCTATATTGAAATGAAGGAAGTGTAACATAGAACATGAGACGTGGAGATGTATACTATGCGGATTTAAGGCCTGTGATCGGTTCCGAGCAGGGCGGCATCCGGCCTGTGCTGATCGTGCAGAATGATGTGGGAAACCGGCACAGCCCTACAGTAATCTGTGCGGCCATTACTTCAAAGATGAATAAGGCAAAACTGCCCACACATATTGAACTGGATTCGAGCCGGTATGAAATGGTCAGGGATTCTGTTGTGCTGCTGGAACAGCTCCGTACCATTGATAAGAAACGTTTAAAGGATAAAGTATGTCATCTGGACCGGGATATTATGGAAAAAGTGAACAGGGGGCTTTTGATCAGTCTGGAGCTGGATACATAAAAGGAGAGAATATGCGCGTAAGCAATCAAAAAAGAAGGGTACAGGTACGCGCCTTTGTGTGCCTGTTGTTTCTTTGCCTGTTTGGTATGGTGCAGGCGTGCGGCAGGGACGGGACCTGGGGTGCACAGGCAGAGCAGAGGGAAGAACGGACAGGTCTGGATGTGTGGTTTTTTGCCTGTTCAGAAGATGCCGACAGCATTCTGCTGCAGACAGAGGATACAAACATTCTGATTGATACGGGGGTGGAAGAGGACAGCGGGGAATTGGTGCAAAAGCTGGAGAGTCGGCAGGTGGACTGTGTGGATCTGCTGATCCTGACCCATCCTGACAAGGATCACATCGGCGGTGCGGCGGCGGTGCTGGAAAACTTTGCCGTAGAGCAGGTGCTGCAGACATCCTGTGACAAGGATTCCAGGCTGCAGGATGATTTGGAGAGGAGGCTGGACGGGCTTTCCGGGTGTGCTGTTTCCGTGCCGGATGACCGGCAGCAGCTTGATTTCGGCAGCCTGCGTCTTACCGTCTATCCGCCCAAAGAGAAGGAATACGGCAGCGCCAACAATTATTCTATTGCTGTGCTGGCCGAGTATGAAGGAAGAAGGTTCTTTTTTGCAGGAGATGCCAAGAAAAAAAGGATCGGAGAGCTGCTGGAGGAAGCGCTGCCCCAGGTAGATGTGTATAAAACGGCGCATCATGGAAGAGACAGCGGCAATGGAGACAGATTGATAGAGATGCTGGCGCCAAAGATCGCGGTAGTGACTGCGAAGGCGGCGGAGAAAGAGACACAGCAGGCGCTGACCGGGGCCGGGGCGGAGATTTATACCACCTGGGGACAGGATGTGCATATGACTGTGATCAATGGTGTTCTTGACGTCAGATAGAGAAAATGCTATATTCATACATATGACTTTGGAAAGATAAGGAAGAGGAGATGACGAAATGGACGACGGTGGGCCTACTGCCGGGAAACCAGGTATCATGAAACGGGGTTTTTCCAAGATCGCAGGCCTGATCGGCAGGCAGACGGACGGAGATGTGACAGAGAAAGAAATCATCTCTATGGTCAATGAAGGGCATGAGCAGGGTGTGCTGCAGGCAAGCGAAGCAGAGATGATTACCAATATCTTTGAATTTGGCGATAAGGAAGCACAGGATATTATGGTACATCGGAAAAATATCGTGGCGCTGGACGGCAATATGACATTGCAGGAGGCTTTGACATTTATCATCCATGAGAACAAGAGCCGGTATCCGGTCTATGAAGGCGATATTGACCATATCATCGGGATACTGCATTTTAAGGATGCGGTCCGGACACGGGAAACCAGCAAGAGCAGCACGATAACCGAGAAAAAGATCAAAAGTATCAAAGGGCTTGTACGGGAAGTCAAATTCATACCGGAGACAAGAAATATTGACGCATTGTTCCACAATATGCGGGCCATGAAAATACATATGGTCATTGTCATTGACGAATACGGGCAGACGGCAGGACTGGTGGCAATGGAGGATATTCTGGAAGAGATCGTGGGCAATATTATGGATGAATATGACGAGGAAGAGGGCCATATTGAAGAAAAAAGCGAGAATGAATATGTGATAGAAGGGCTGACGCCTTTAAAAGAGCTGGAAGAGCGGTTTGCCATTTCCTTTGAGGAGCAGGATTTTGAAACACTGAACGGATTTCTGATTTCCAGAATGGACAAGATTCCGGACGATGACGAGAAGTTTGAAACAGATGTGGACGGCTGGCATTTTACGGTTTTGTCTGTGAAAAACAGAGTGATAGAAACCGTACTGGTGACCAAACCGCCGCCGCAGGCAGAAGCGGAAAATGGCGCAGATCCCGGCTCCAGTTAACCGGGATATAACAGGAGAATCAGGAAAGGGAGAATACCATGTCAGGACATTCAAAATTTGCAAATATCAAACATAAAAAAGAGAAAAATGACGCGGCAAAGGGAAAGATCTTTACGATTATCGGCAGGGAAATAGCAGTGGCTGTCAAGGAAGGCGGTCCGGATGTCAATAATAATTTCCGCCTTGCCGCGGTGGTTGCCAAGGCCAAAGCCAATAACATGCCCAATGAAACGATCGAAAGAGGCATCAAGAAGGCAGCAGGGGATGCGGGCAATGTAAATTATGAGTATGTTACATATGAGGGATACGGACCGGGAGGGATCGCTGTGATCGTGGATGCATTGACGGATAATAAGAACCGTACCGCGGCAAATGTCAGAAGCGCTTTTACAAAGGGCAGGGGCAGTATCGGGACACAGGGCTGCGTTTCCTTTATGTTTGACAAAAAAGGACAGATTATCATTGATAAGGAAGAATATGACGGTGATGGGGATGATCTGATGATGACGGCGCTGGATGCAGGGGCGGAGGATTTTTCGGAAGAGGCGGACAGCTTTGAAGTCATTACGGATCCGGATGCTCTGGAAGCGGTGCGGGCGGCACTGGAAGAAGCAGGCGTTACAATGGTTTCTTCGGAAGTGACGATGATTCCTCAGAATTATGTGGCGCTGACGGACGAGACTGATATCAAAAATCTGCAGCGCACTCTGGATCTGCTGGATGAAGATGACGATGTACAGGCGGTTTATACGAACTGGGACGAATAAGCGGCAGGCAGAGAGGCAAAGCTGCAAAGTATGGAGGAAAACAGTATGGAGTACAGAGAGGGAAGATGTCCGAAATGCAATGAAACCATGCAGATTCCGGTGGGAAGAGATCGTATTATCTGTATGTTCTGCGGGCAGGAGTTTTCCGTGGAGGAAGGAAGAGAAGCTGGCGACAGAGCCTTTGGCGCAGAGCTGGAGCGGTTCCGGGAACATGCAGGCACCTTTTTTCAGGATATGGAAAAGACCGTCAAGGGTTTTCAGAGGAATCAGTATGAGGGCAGCTTTCAGCAGTATCTGATCGTTCATCAGGAAAATCTGAAAACCATACGCAGCGCGGTACTTGCGGCCTCCGACAGAGATCATGCGCTGGATGAGATTTCCGATATATTTCTGCAGCATGGCAGGGCGGTGATGGATGCCCATAAGGGAAAGCTGGGCAGGGAATCCTTGCAGATGACCATGAATATGTATATGGTGACCTATGTATTGCCGGCGCTTCTTTCTGTGGATCATGGGATGCTTTCCGATCTGGCAGAGGAAATCTGCAGAAAATGGGATGCCTCTTTTAAAAACAGCAGGATACAGGCGGCGGATTATGATTCGCTCAAGGATGGTTTCCGGAGAAAGCTCTGTTACATTACGACAGCGGTCTGCGAAGGATTGGAGAAGCCCCTGGATTGCTATGAATTAAGGGTATTGAAGTCTTATCGGGACGGATATCTGGCCGCTTCCTTGGAGGGAGAGGCAATGATAGCCCGGTATTATGATATGGCGCCTACTATTGTGAAGCGGGTGAACCGGAAAAAGGATCATAAAAAAATTTACAGGCATTTGTATCAGACTTATATTAATCCCTGTATACGATTGATTGAAGAAGGAGACAATGAAGGCTGCCTGAAAAAATACGAAGAGATGGTGGAGATGCTTCGGGAAGCCTATATGTAGGAGTAAGGAGCAGGACTTTTATGACAGAACAGACAAAAAAAGCGGACGGACAGGAGATTCATTATATTCCCAATCCTCTCCCGCTTCCCAGGAAACATGTAAAAAAAGAAATCGGATTTGATTTTGAGCCGGCGCCGGAGATGCTGGAGTTTGATGTGGAACTGAAAGACGGTGAGGATGACTTTGATTTTTGACGCATGAATCCATCCGAAGATGCAGATAATAGGGAGCAGAAATGCTCTCTATTTTTGTTGACCGCACTGCGTCAGTGTGGAAATATGTCGCTGATGCGACCCGGCACAGGCATAAGATCCTGCAGGCGGGTTACAGAGGCGGAAAGGAAAGAGGAAACAGTTATGTCGAAAAATCATAAAAACAGCGGAAAAAACAGTTCCAAAAACAGTCAGAACAACAGGCAGAGTAACAGCAGTCAGAACAGAGGCCCGGAAAACGGGACTAATCAGAAGGAAGAAAAGCGGGAGCAGGAAAAACATCAGGATGAGCGGATCGAACAGACCGGGCAGACTACGATGGGCAATGTACATTTGATTACCATTATCGGAGAAGTGGAAGGACATGACAATCTGGGCAGCAATACAAAGACTACCAAGTATGAGCATATTCTGCCTCAGCTTGCTGCCATTGAGGACAGCAGTGACATACAGGGACTTCTGGTGCTGCTCAATACGATGGGCGGTGATGTGGAAGCGGGACTTGCCATAGCGGAAATGATTGCTTCCCTGAGCAAGCCTACAGTGTCACTTGTATTGGGCGGCAGCCATTCCATCGGTGTTCCCATTGCCACCAGTACGGATTATTCTTATATTGTACCTACAGGGACGATGGTGATCCATCCGGTGAGGATGAACGGTATGGTGATCGGTGCGCCTCAGACGTTTGATTATTTTAAACAGATGCAGGACCGTATCACCGGCTTTGTATGCAGCCATTGCCGTGTTACGAGAGATCGGATGGAAGAGATGATGATGGCCACCGGGATTCTGACCAAGGATATGGGTACCATACTGGTGGGCGGGGAGGCGGTCCGGGAAGGACTGATTGATGAGGTGGGAGGCATCAGAGAGGCTATGAAAAAACTGCATGCGCTGATGGATCATAGCCGGATGCACTGATGCCGGAAAGAGGACAGACTTTGCTGAATAGATGCGGTTTACATCCGTTTTCTGTACCAATGCTCTGTATACTGGATCAACTGATACAGGCCCATTGCGATCACGCACAGAATGATGATGCTGGTGATGACGAGATGAAGCTGAAAAACCTGGCTGCCATAGATAATCAGATAACCAAGTCCCCGCCGGGCAGCCAGAAATTCCCCTATGATGACACCGACAAGAGCCAGGCCGATGTTGACCTTCATGGTGCTCAGAATCGTGGGAATGGAATCCGGCAGTACGACTTTGAAAAATACATCTTTTTTGGTTCCGCCCAATGTATAGATCAGTGTCATCTTCTCTTCATCCACCTGATGAAATCCTGTATAGAGGCTGATAATACAGCCAAAGAGGGCTACGGAAATGCCGGCTACGATGATAGTACCCATGCCTGTGCCCAGCCAGACAATAAAGAGCGGCGCCAGAGCGGATTTGGGCAGGCTGTTGAGAACCACCAGATAGGGCTCCATGATTTCAGACAGGCTTTTGGAATACCACAGGAGAGTGGCGGCAAGCAGGCCGATGACAATGACCAGGAAAAAGCTGGCAAGGGTTTCGAACAGGGTGATGCCGATGTGCTGAAAAATGGAATAATCGGCCAGCATGGACAGAAAGCAGGAGAGGACTCTGGCCGGACTGCTGAAAAAGAAGCTGTCGATCACGTCCAGATCCGCACACAGTTCCCAGATTCCCAGAAATAAGATCAGGAGAAGAAAACGCAGGCCGGCAACCCGGTGATGGTGTTTTTTATGATGGCTGATAAAAAGTTCCTGAGCGGAAAGAACCTGTTCGGTGTTTTTATTTCTCATGAGAAAGCTCCTTCCATAATAAATTGAAGTAATGGTGAAATTCCGGAGCGCTTCTTGCCGCCAGAGGCGTATCGTCAGCTTTGGTCAGGCGAACCGGCAGTTCTTTTTTTACCGTGGCGGGCCGTCCCGAAAGGATGATGATGCGGTCTGCCAGACTGATGGCTTCGGAAAGATCATGTGTGATCAGAATGGCCGTTTTGCCGGTGGTGCGGATGATCGTCCCGATGTCGCCGGATACCGCCAGACGGGTCTGATAGTCCCTGTCGCTTTTTCTCTTCTGTCGCTGGCGACGGTAAAACGTGGGTGGGGCGCGGGG
>VSOB01000055.1 GCA_009774625.1 Lachnospiraceae bacterium | reverse complement strand
ACACATGTTGTGCTTTGCACGTAAATCTGATTACGGGACTAAGTACTGCATGTGTCGTTTTTATCGGCACATGCAGCTTTCATGTGCCGTTTTTTTGTTTCGCAAAAAGGAGGAAATTATGGAAACAAATCATTATCTGGGAAGAGAAAAAACAGGGAAACTTCTCATGAAATTCTGCATTCCCTGCATTGCATCGCTCATCATATCCTGCCTTTACAACATCGTCGATCAGATTTTTGTCGGCAACGGCATCGGATATCTGGGAAATGCCGCAACCGGCGTCATTTTTCCCGTTACCGTCATCGGCTGGGGAATGTCCTTATTTTTTGGCGACGGTGCAGCGGCTTATCTGAGTGTGGCGCTTGGAAAGAATGATACAAAAACCATTCATCAAGGTGTCGGAAACAGCATTTTGTTCTCATTTTTTTCAGGAATCCTCATTATTCTCATCGGCTATTTATGGGGAGATGGACTGCTTCGGCTGATCGGCGCCACAGATGCAACGATTTCACTTGCACACGATTACGGTTTCATCATTTACATCATGATGCCCCTGGCAATGACACAAAATACACTGGCTTCTATTATCCGTGCCGACGGCAGTCCCGGATACGCAATGGGTGCGATGATTGTCGGTGCACTGCTCAATATCGTGGGCGACCCGATAGCAATTTTTGTTCTAGATCTGGGAATAAAAGGAGCTGCCTATGCGACTATCCTCGGACAATTTGCCAGCTTCCTGCTTTGCGTTTTCTATCTGACAAAAAGTAAAACATTCCGATTAAAAATGCAAAGTTTTCGGGTGGATTTCAGACATCTTGGGCAGATCATGGCGCTTGGCACCTCAAGTCTGTTGACCCAGTTATCCATTGTGGTAATCACAGTTGTAAATAACATCCTGCTGGTTCAATACAGCGCTGGTTCAGCCTATGGCGCCGACATCCCTCTGGCTGCTTTTGTCGTAATTATGAAGCTGTTCCAGATTGTCCTCAATATCGCAATCGGTATTGCTGCCGGGGCACAGCCTATCGTGGGATATAATTACGGCGCCAGAAACTATGGCCGTGTCTGTGAACTGTTGAAAGCCGTATTAAAATGGACTGCCGCTGTAGGAATCGTATGCATGTTTCTGTTTGAAGCATTTCCCACAGCCTTTATCCGGCTCTTTGGTTCGGACGGGGCCTTATATATGGAGTTCGCTGTACGCTGCCTCAGGATTTATTTATTGCTGATCTTATTTACCTGTGTACAGAAAGTATGCGCCATTTTCCTGCAGTCCATCGGCCACGCTCAGGCGGCTGCGCCTTTGGCAGTCATCCGTGATCTGTTTCTGATTGTATTTTCAATTACTGTGCCAGTATTCTCAGGGGTAACAGGAATTTTCTGGGCTGCACCGATTGCCGATATATTTGCCATGCTGATCACTCTGCCGGTAATGCTCCTCCTTTGGAAACAGCTTCAAAGTGAGAAAACGATCCCTGCATGTGACCTCTCCGGTTCTATTCAGCCATCCGTTCCCGGTGTTATTGTCACCATATCCCGTCAACATGGCTCTGCAGGCAAGAGAGTCGGACAGTTGCTTGCAGAAATGCTTCAGATCCCATGTTACTACAAAGAGGTGACTGCATTGGCTACTAAAGAAAGCGGACTGGCCGCAGAGTTTATCTCTGACATCAATAAAAACTCTCCTGACCATTTAAAAGAACTGTATCTGAGTACTACGATTGTTCAGCAGGCAGTGATTGCACAGGATCAGATTATACGGAAAATCGCTGATAACGGAACATGTGTTATCATCGGACGGGCTGCCGATTATGTGCTCCGTGATTACGCCCACGTTATCCGCATTTTCATTCATGCACCGAAAAACTATCGTGTTAAAAAAGTTATGGAAATGTATGGCGATACCATAGAGGACGCAAAAAAGAATATTGAACATTCCGATGCCGCCCGTTCCGCATATTACAGATCCATAACCGGCATGTCCTGGGGCCATTTCGAAAACTATGAATTGTGCATTGACAGTTCTATTGGCGAAAAAGCATGCGCCGAAGTAATACTTAACTATTTAAAACAAAAAAAGAGAGAATCCCTCTCTCAATAATCATATGACAGAAGGAGCTGGCGACGCGGACGGGTATCACCTCAGAGACAAGACGCTGCGCCAGCAATCCTCCATCTGCAAAAAAATCCTTTGCTTCTATTTATAATCCTACTCTTCTGCTTCTTCTGTCTCTGCTTCCCTCTGTTCTGCCAGCACCTTTTTCACCTGCCAGATCATAATTGCCAGACCTGCCGCCGCCAAAACCACTGCCGCACCTGCAATCAGCATCGGATGATCGGACACCACGCCGTCCCGCAGATCCATTCCCATACTGACCGCCTGATAGATGATATAGGCGCCGGCCAGGATATACACATACCGCCTCATTGTTCTCTGTTTTCTTTTTTCTTCTTCCATGCGCATCTCCCTGATTGGAAAAGAACCCCTTCCACATCGGAAAAAGGGGTTCTTTTCGGTTTACATTCTGAATCTATATTCTGCAATAACCTACAGTCTGTAATACTGCATCTTATCAGCCGAATCAAACAGATCAATCTTCTGACGCATTACACCTTTGGATACTTCAATCGCTTCCAGATACAGCTCGAAGGGTTCTCTTACCTTAAGATCAGCGCTCAGGGTCTTTCTTAACTGCTGATAAAAAGGATCCTTAATATCAGAAGAAATATTAATCTTGTTGATACCAAGTTTTACAGCCTGACCGATCTCCTCGTCCGGATTACCGGAACCGCCATGCAGTACCAGCGGCACATTCACCTTGGCTTTGATCTCTTTCAACAGGTCAAGTTTCAGCTCCGGCTTGAATCCCTTCGGATACAGACCATGTGCTGTTCCGATTGCAATTGCCAGACAGTCAACACCGGTTTCCTCCACAAATTTCTTTGCATCATCCGGATTGGTATAAATGATCTCTCCCACACTTCCTGTTGTTTCTGTATCATTGTCTGTTGTTCCGATGGTGCCCAGCTCTGCCTCAACAGACACACCCAGAGGATGCGCAAAGGCAACCACTTTTTTTGCAATAGCCACATTCTCTTCATAAGGGCAATGGGAAGCATCTATCATAACGGAAGTAAAGCCGTCACGGATCGCTCTTTCAATCTTGTCATAGCCTTCTCCATGATCCAGATGAATCACACAGGGCACTCTTGTATCATTTGCCGCCTTAATTACCTGTGCTGCAAATGCATCTCCCTGAAATGCAAGCTCATTGGGATGGATTGCCAGAATAACCGGGGACTTCTTCTCTTCGCATACTTCGATAATTGCTTTTAAGAACTGTCCTGTTCCAACATTGAATGCCGGTACTGCGAAATTTTCTTTATTGGCTACCGCCAATAAATCAGCCATGTTCATTAACATAATTTTACCCTCCTGATCTATGTGTTATGCTCTGTCTCTATGATAAAATTTTTCTTCATTTCTGTCAACCCTTTTTCCCTTTTCTGTACATTATTTATCTATTTTTGTCTTTTTAGCTCCTTTCTGCAAAAATTTTTTTCGTATATGTAATAAATATTATTGATTTGTGACTTCTTATCAGATATAATTCATTTATAAGTTAAATCAAAACAATAGAATAAATCGTCGCGGATATTTTGTTCATTCTATTGTCAGGCATAAAAAATTCATTACATTATGTTCAGTTTCAGAAAGAAGGGGTTATATGAACAACAGAAACTATTTCGGACACGAAAGCCAGCTTTATCGTGTGGAAGAACACCGCCTGATCGGCGGAAAAGGCGATCAGATGCGCCTTCTGGAAGTCAATAATGGAAGCGGTATCGCCTTTACCGTCAGCGCGGACCGGGCTGCCGATATTTCCAGACTTTCTTTTCAGGGCATCAATATGTCCTATTTTTCTCCCTGCGGCTATGTGGGGCCTGCCTACTACAATGACGCCCAGTTTAAGTTCCTCCAGTCCTTCACCTGCGGTTTTCTGACCACCTGCGGACTGCAGTCCATTGGTGCGCCTTCGGAATTTGACGGGGAATCCTACGGACTTCACGGAACCATTTCCCACATCCCAGCAGAACAGGTCAGTTGGGAAATCAGCGGGGATGGTGAAATAAAAGTTCACGCAAGAATCATGGATGCCTGCATCTTCCATCAGAAAATCTGTCTGAACCGTACTTATACCTGCGCTTATGGTTCTGACCGGATGACGATAGAAGATACCTTTACCAATCTGGGCAGCGCTCCCTCTCCTTTTCTGCTTCTCTATCATATCAATCTGGGCTATCCTCTCCTGAGCGAAACCGCCCTGGTGGATATTTCCTCATCAGAAGTCCTTCCCAGAAACGAGGAAGCCAAAAAAGGCATGGACAAATGGAGAGAAATGTCAAAACCCATTCCCGGTTTTGAGGAACAATGCTTCTACCATACCTTTGACCGGAAAGAAGCCGTTGCCAAAATCTACAATCCCACGATCGGAAAAGGGCTTTCCATCCATTTTGACCCTTCCATACTTCCTCTCATGTGTGAGTGGAAAATGATGGGAGAAAGGGACTATGTCCTGGGCCTTGAGCCTGGCAACAATTATCTGGAAGGCCGGGCGCAGTTGGAACAGGAAAACCGGATGACTTACATACAGCCCGGACAGACCATATCCAATACCATTACCGTGCGTTTTCACGACAGTCAGGAATCCTGGAAAAAAGCCTGACATCTGCACCATAACATCAGAGTTTCTATAAAAACTATATCATTTCAAGGAGGCGTTATCATGTCAAAAGAAACAATCAGAAAAATCTTTGAGGCAGGAGAAGGCGTTCTGCATCTGGCTCCCACATGGGTTCCCCGCGGATTCAACGAGCCGGGCAGAAGGCTCAGACTGCATCCCGATGATTACTATGCGTTGGGAATGGACAGAGGCGGTATCTGCGAACGCTGGCTTGGTTCTCTTGCCAAGGCTTTGAACGGTCCCAAAACAGGCCCTACAGAAGGTATGAGCTTCGTCATTGAGGACGCTGCTGCAAAAACCAAAACACTTTTCGCGGAATATGTGGAAGAACTGGGCGCAGATCTGGTTGGCGATTCCCTGATGGAAAAATATGGGACATGGCCTACATTTGCCAAGTTATATGATTATGACAAGCCCCTCTTCCATCATCTCCATCTGAAAGAAGAACAGGCAAATAAGATCGGCCTGCACGGAAAACCGGAGGCATATTTCTTCCCCCGTCAGTATAACAGCGGCTATCTGGGAAGAATGCCCCTTACTTACTTTGGTTTTGATCCTTCCACC
Organism: Lachnospiraceae bacterium; assembly: GCA_009774625.1. Classification (GTDB taxonomy): domain Bacteria; phylum Bacillota; class Clostridia; order Lachnospirales; family Lachnospiraceae; genus VSOB01. The sequence goes on along the minus strand of VSOB01000055.1, from coordinate 14,676 downwards.
ACAAAGGAAGAGGTGATGCAGTGTCTGCGCGACTATGACATCAAAGACAACCGGATCACTGAGCTGTCCAGAGCATACCGGATCCAGTTGGGAACAGGCTGGTACACACCGGCGGGTGTCATCCATGCTCCCGCTTCCCTTGTTACTTATGAGCCTCAGTGGAACAGCGATGTGAACACCATTATGGAAAACGTGACAATGGGTGAGATCAATGCTCACAATATGCTGACTGACTGTGCGCCCGAAGAGGAAAAAGATGATCTGGACGCCATTTTCGCACAGATCGACTGGGAAGAAAGCACAAGACCCGACTACAAAGAGACTTATTTCCGCGCACCTAAGCCGCTGCCGGAAACACAGAAGGGACTTTCCCAGCAGTGGGTGGCCTATGCCAATGAATGGGTGGCAGCCAAAGAAGTCACCGTAGAACCCGGTGCATCCATTACCCTGACAGACCAGGCATGCTACTGCGCCGTTGTGGTACAGGGACACGGTACATTCGGTGTATTCGAATGTGAAGCTCCCGAACTGGTTCGTTATGACGATCTGACAGCAGACGAATTTTTCGTTTCCGAAGCAGCAGCCAAAAAAGGAATCAAGATCGTCAACACCAGCGCCTACAGCCCTCTGGTGATTTTACAGAACTTTGCCAATAACAATCCGGAAGTACCCTCCGAAAAATAATCGGAATGTACTTTTGATCCCCCAATCCGTCAGGAGGTAAGTATCATGAAAATCGCAATCGGCTGTGATCCCAATGCACAGCAGGCGAAAGAAGAATTGATTCAGTTTATGAATCAGAAAAATTATGGCGAAATCACAGATTTCGGCAGTACAGATCCCATTTATGCAAATACGGCAGTCAAAGTGGCAGAAGCGGTGGCTTCCAAAGAATATGACAGAGGCATTATCATCTGCGGCACCGGCATCGGCGTTTCCATTGCCGCCAATAAAGTAAAAGGCGCCTACGCCGCTCTGTTGTCTGATGTCTATTCCGCCAAACGGGCACGCCTGAGCAACGATGCAAACATCGCATGTATGGGGGCTTTTACCACAGGAAACAAACTGCGGGAAGAACTGGTGGATGCCTTTTTAAGCAATGAATTTGTACCGGGCTGTTCTTCACAGCCCAAGGTGGACGCTTTCATCGAATACGAATCCGAACACAGCAAATAAAAGACAAAAGATTTGTATCAAAAAAAGAATGTATTCACTGCGGCGGCATGTTTTCATGCCGCCGCAAAACTTGTCAAAGATCCCGGTATCGGAAAGAAAGAACATTTTTATGCCCGGCTCCCCTCTTCTTTTCTGCAAATCAATATCCCTGTCAGCAGCAGAACCGGAAACACAATTCCCGCCAATATGCCAGATTGCAAATTATCTCCCCATGCGCTGGATACCAGTCCCACCAAAGTAGGTCCCCCGGAACATCCCACATCTCCTCCCAGCGCCAGAAGTGCAAACATCGCTGTACCGCCCCTTTTCAGTGCAGAAGCCGCTTTGCTGAATGTCCCCGGCCACATAATGCCCACAGACAGGCCGCAGACCGAGCAGGCAAGCAGGCTAAGCAGCGGGGAAGGCACAAGGGAAATACACAAATAGGAAGCAATGCACAAAACACTGCTGTACACCATAAAGGAATCCAGCTTAATCCGATCCCCGTATTTTCCATAAAAGGCCCTGGAAGTTCCCATCAGAACTGCAAACGCCATAGGCCCTGCCAGATCGCCTGCCGTTTTGGATATGCCCAAACCATTTTCCGCAAAGGTGGACGCCCATTGGCTCACCGCCTGTTCACTGGCTCCCGCACAAATCATCATTGTCAGCAATACCCAGAACAGTTTGTTTCCCAGCAGTTCCCGGATGCTGTAACCCTTCTCTCCCTCTTCGGCCGGACCGGCAATCGGCACCCGCAGAAAGACCAGCATATTGCCCAGAGGAATCACCGCCCAGATCAGGGCCAGCGTCTTCCAGTTGACAATACCAAACACCCGGAAAAACAAAGTGGAAAAAGCCACAACCCCCACATGTCCCCAACAATAAAAGGAATGCAGCATACTCATGGTTTTCTCTTTGTGTTTTGAAGGGCAGGCCTCTACCACAGGACTTAACAGCACTTCCAGAAGCCCGCCGCCCACTGCATACAATATGACCGCACAGAGAATACCGGCAAACGGATCCGGCAAAATCTCCGGCAGTATCGGCAGGCAGACAAGCCCCGCCACAGCAAAGCCATGTGCCATCACCATAGCCGCCCGATAACCGATCCGGTCCACAAAGCCTGCCGATAACAGATCCATCACAAGCTGCACCCCAAAATTAAGGGTTATCAGCATCGTAATCCGGGCAAGCGGTATCCCGTAGGTCCGCTGAAATGTCAGAAACAACAACGGAATAAAATTGTTTACGATAGCCTGCACGATGTAACCCACAAAGCAGGCTGTAATCGTTTTCTGATAGTTTTGATCCATCCCACATATCTCCCTGATTGACTTATCCGTCCTATTTTATCTCCTTTTCCCTTTTGCAGCAAGTCAAAAAACAGGCAAAGACTATGACAAAACCGTCTTAACAAGGAGAAATGCATGGGACCGCCGGGTATCCCTGTAGCTTTTATCGGCCGGCCGCTTTTTTGGCGCTTCTGATCAATTCGTTGAATTTATCTGCCTGCCATGCGGCACGCCCCACAAACAATCCGTCTATGGACGGCTGGACGATCAGCTCTTTTGCATTGCCCGGATTGACGCTTCCACCATATAAAACAGGAATCTGCTCTCCTGTTTCGGGAAACAGCTCTCTCAGACAGCGTTTGATCTCTTGATGCATCCGCTCTGCATAGTCCGCAGTTGCCGGCGTTCCGTTTACCCCGATGGACCAGACCGGCTCATAGGCCACCCAGATCCGGTCTGCTCCGGCCGCATCTATCCCGAACAGTCCTTTTTTCAACTGCATCCGGAGTACTTCCGGCCCTGCAGCGTATTTTTTATCCTCTGCTGTTTCTCCGATACACAAAAGCGCTGTAAACCCATGCTCCAATGCACAGTTTACCTTTTTGTTCTCTTCCTCGTCCGTTTCCCTGAATACATGTCTGCGTTCGGAATGTCCGATCATAACCAGTTTCACGCCGGCTTCCTGCAGCATCAACGGTGAAATCTCTCCTGTAAACTGTCCCTGTTCTTCCCAGCACATATTCTGCGCTCCCAGTCTGATCAGATGCTGATCCACGAAAGCACAAGCCCGTTCCAGAGAAGTGTAGGACGGAATGATAAACAGCTCCATTTCTTCCCGGCTGATGTCCCCGGTCAGATCTGCCAGAGAGGTAAGATAGTCCGTCGTCTCTTTGATTGTCTTATACATTTTCAGATTGCTGCCAAAATAAAGTTTTTTCATGTTTTCCTTCTCCTGTCAAAACGCCCCGTTCTCCGATATCCCTTCTACAAACTCCCGCATACCCTGGAAGATCAGCCATACCGATGTAGCGCCTGCATCCTGATGTCCGATTGCCCGTTCCATCAAAGATTTTGCACGTCCGAATTTTGCCGTATATTGTTTGGTGTCCTCCACGCCCTGATATGCCGCCGCTTCTGCCGCTTTCAGTGCTTCCAGAAGCGAGCTTTCCCGGTTTGCCTCCAATGCCTCCACAGCCGGCAGCAGGGCATCCACCATCGTCTTATCTCCCTTCTGTGCCTTTCCACGCTCCTGAATAGCTTCCAGGCTCTTTCGTTCCATCCGGGCCAGATCTGCCGCGCCAAGCACAGGCCCGGCCTGCGCACCCTTTGCGCCCGCCAGATACAGGCTTCCGAAAATAACCCCTGATGCGCCGCCCATAGACATCAGCATTTCTGTTCCAGCGGCTTCAAACAGCCGATAGACATTTCCCTCTCCCTGCATGGTCATCAGTTTCTTCTTTACCCTGCGCATACCGCCCGCCATACCGATGCCATGATCGCCGTCTCCGATGGCACTGTCTATCTCTGTCAGATAAGGCTTTTGGGCAATGATCTTATCCGCAATATACAACAGCATATTCCGGGCATCCTCACAGCCAAGCTCTTCCAGCACACCGTCTCCACTTCGTCTGATCACTGTTTCTTCTGCTCCCTGCTCCGCATCTTCCTTTGTCTCTTCTGCCTCCGCCTGCACATCTGTCTCTTCTGCCTCCGCCTGCAGATCGCCCGCATAGCTTCCTTTTGCATAATAGGGAGAATAGCAGGGCATATCATAATATTGTTTCAATTCCTCATCCAGTTTTAAGACAGAAATAGAAAATCCTCCCATTTCCATACTAGTGCAATAGGTCTTGACCTCGCTGTCATACACCAGGATGCCATCCTTTTTCAAATGCTGATACAGATCATAGTACACCAGATTCAGCTCCAGCAGCGGTGTGGAACCCAGGCCGTTCACCAGAACGGCGATCTCATCCCCGGCCTTCAGTTCCATCTCTGCTTTCAGCTCATGGTACATCCGATCCACCATCTGCTCTGCCGTCTGCATCTTTGTCCGTTCGATTCCCGGCTCTCCATGAATCCCCATACCAAATTCCATCTCATCCCCGGCCAGCTCAAAGGTGGGCTTGTCATTGCCGGGAAGCGTACCTGGATATGTAGCAACACCGATGGTATTGAGACGGTCTCTTGCTTTTTCCGTAATCCGTACCACCTCATCCAGATCCAGTCCCGCATCGCAGGCAGCGCCTGCCACTTTGATCACAAATACATCTCCCGCGATTCCCCTTCTGTCGCTGATGCGGTCTCTGGGCGCAGAAGCCAGATCATCCCACACCCTCACATGGGCCGTCCGTATCCCTTCCGCCTGCAGTAGCTCTTCTCCCATGTCAAAGTTCAGATTGTCCCCTGCATAACATCCATAGACAAACAGCACACCCCTGCCTTGATCCACAGCCGCTCCTGCGGCCCGTACCAGTTCCGGATTAGGAGATGCACAGATATTGCCGCAGGCCACACCGTCCGCCAGTCCTGCGCCGCAGAATCCGGAAAACATCGGCTCATGTCCGCTGCCTCCGCCGATCACCAGAGCCACTTTATCTTTTCTGTGACCTCTGTATACAATGGCATTATAATCCCCCACCCGTTTGTAGTAACGCCGATAAGCCAGAAGATACCCCTGCAGCATCTCTTCCACTACATTTGATACGTCCGCATTTAATATTTTCTTCAAAACACCATACCTCCCATTCTCTTAAAACCTTCCGCTCTGCATAAACAAAACAGGGCCGGCGCCGCCCGGTTTTCACCGGCCGGCACCGGCCCTGTTCATAAGTTACTTCCCGACGGGAATTAATTCAGATATTCGTCTACGTTGTCAGATGTTACAAGTACGAAAGGAATTGTATACTCTTTCTCTACTGTTTCACCGTTTACAGACTTCACAACAGCATCAATACCTGCCAGCACCTGGCCTGCACCATCCTGAAGAACGGTTGCTCCGAGTGTGCCGTCTTTCACCATCTGAAGCGGTCCCTGGTTGCCGTCAACACCGATACATACGATATCTTCTCTGCCTTTTGCATTGCACTCTGTCTGTGCTGCAGAGGACATATCATCGTTGTCGCAGATTACAGCCTTCAGATCATCACCGTACTGTGCCAGATAGTCATCCACTGCATTAACAGCTTTGGAAGGATCCCAGTCACAGGGAACGTCTGCAGCCAATGTCCAGTTGGAATCTGCCCCGATTGTGTTGGCAATGCCTTCGCCTCTCTGCTGCTGTGCAGAGTTGCCGATAATACCCTGGCAATGAACAAATACGCCGCCGTCCGGAACCTGCTCCTGTACATACTGGCCCATCAGCTCACCTGCAAATACGTCATCAGAACCACAGTAGGTAAGTGCCAGAAAGTCAGTGCTGTCTGTCTTGGAGTTTACTACGATCACGCCGATACCTGCATCGCTGAGCGCTGTTACGGCAGGATCACTTGCTGTGGATTCAGCAGGCAGAATAATTACATAGTCACAGTTATAATTGATGCAGTCCTGTGCAAGGTCGCACTGTTTTGCAGCATCGGTATTGCCGTCAAGAATACCTGTCCAGTCATCAATCACGCCTTCATCCTTCAGAGCGTTCAGTTTTTCTTCTGCCGCACCGTTGATGGTTGCATGGAACACATCCACGGTGTTCTTGGAAATGTAACCCACAACGATCTTTCCGTCGCCGTTCATATCACCGCCTGCAGCCGCGGAAGCCGCTGCATCACCCGCTGCATCTTCTGCAGGCGCCGCATCTTCTGCTGCAGGTGCTTCTTCCTGTGCCGGAGTCGGTTCCTGCGGCGCAGGATCAGAGCCGCATGCCACCAGACTCATCGCCACAGCGGCAGTCATCAGTGTCGCAATAACTTTTTTCATCATCTTTTACCCTCCATCTTTGTGAATAGTTTATAAATAACTGGATTGCTCCATGTTATTCCGATTAGTTGCCCTTCTTGTTGATTACCATATCCAGCAGCACTGCAAAGATGATAATGATACCTTTGGTCATATACTGATAGTAACTTCCGATGTTCAGGAAGTTCATACCGTTGTAAATACATCCGATAATGATCGCGCCAAGAAGAACGCCGGGCGCTGTCGCAATACCGCCTGCAAAAGAGGTACCGCCCAGTACACAGGCTGCAACCGCGTCTGTTTCATATCCCACACCGATGTTGGACTGCGCGGAACCTGTTTTACTGGAGAAGATAATACCTGCAAGACCAGCCAGCAGACCGCTGATGGTATAGCACATAGTCTTGGTCCAGAATACGCTGACGCCGGAAGCGATTGCCGCATGGACATTGCCGCCTACAGCAAACACGTAACGTCCGAATCTTGTCCAGTGCAGTACGATATACATAATAATGGAAATCACAATCATATAAATAATCGGCAGCGGAATGCCAAACAGTGTGCCGGAATAGATTGCTTTAAATCCGGGCATTGCCATAGAAAGGCCCTTGCCGTCGCTGATAATCTGCGCCAGGCTTCGAATGACCAACTGTGTGGCCAGCGTTACCACAAAGGGGAACATATCAAATTTGGCAATCAGAAAACCATTGATAAATCCCATCAGAGTAGCTGCCAGCGCTGCCAGTACGCATGCCAGGAAAATATTCATATTCATATTGACAATGAACTGGCCCAGCAGACAGCTTACCAGTGCAAGCTGAGAACCAACCGAAAGATCGATGCCGCCTGTGGTAATGGCCAGACACATACCATAAGCAATCAGACAGTTTACGGAAATCTGAGTCAGAATATTCAGCACGTTGCTGGGATAAATGAATCTGGGCTTCATAATGGAAATGATAACAAGCATGAATACCAGAATTACACCGATTCCGTACTTACCCATGAACATACGGAGCGTATCATTGTTTTTGGAATTGTTCTTTGTATTTGACATGGATTACTACCTCCCTCTTTTCTGCCCGAAAGCTACTTCCAGAATCTCTTTCTGTGTTACGGACTGATTCAATATCTCCGCTCTGCTTACTTCACCATTAATTTTACCTTCATGATAAACCAGAATCCGGTCGCTCATCCCCATGACCTCCGGCAGCTCTGAAGAAATCATAATCACCGCCATACCCTTTGCAGCAAATTCACACATCAGTGCATGAATCTCAGATTTTGCACCCACATCCACGCCTCTGGTAGGTTCATCCAGAATCAGTACCTTGGGATTGGCCATAATCCATTTTGCCAGAACCACTTTCTGCTGGTTTCCACCGCTGAGAGAAAAGCCATTGTGCTCAATGCTGGCACATTTTACAGTCAGCTTTCTGGAAACTTCCTCCACTTCCTGTTTCTCCCGCTTCTGGTTCAGAACCAGCCCTTTCTGCTTTTCCGGAAGGTTGGGCAGAGAAATATTTTCCCGTATGGAACGCAGCAGACAGAGACCATATTTTTTCCTGTCCTCATTTACCATACAAATGCCCTTTTTGATCGCTGCCCTGGTATCCTTATTGGTGATCTCCTGTCCTTCCAGATACATTTTTCCGGAGGTGATCGGATCCAGGCCAAAAATAGCCCGTACTGTCTCGCTTCGCCCGGAACCTACCAGACCGGACAGTCCGAGAATCTCTCCCTTATGCACTTCAAAGCTCACATCCTGAAATCCTTTTCCACAGAGCCCTTCCACTTTAAAGACCGTTTCACCGATTTCACAGTCCACTTTAGGGAATACATTCTTCACCTCCCGGCCTACCATCATGGAGATCAGCTCTTCCCGCGTCACGCCTACCATAGATTTGGTATCTACATAAGTACCATTTCTGAACACGGATACATGATCACAGATTTCAAAAATCTCTTCCATTCTGTGAGAAATATAAATAATGGCAACCCCTTTTTTCTTCAGATCCCGTATGGTATCAAACAAATGATCTGTCTCTGTACTGTCCAGAGAGGAGGTGGGTTCATCCATAATAATCAGTCTTGCATCACAGGAAACCGCTTTGATGATTTCCACCATCTGAATCTGTGCCAGAGTCAGATCTTTCATCATCGTTTTTGCCGTATACGGCACATCAAATTTGCGCAGCAGTTCCTCGCATTTCTGATTCTGAGTTTTCTTATCCAGCAAAAATCCCTTTGTACTCTCCCGTTTCAGAAAGATACTCTCTGCAACCGTCAGATACGGTTCCGGATTCAACTCCTGATGAATCATCGAAATACCGGATTTTAATGCATCTACCGGGCCATTGGCCTGATAGGGTTTTCCTTCAAATTCCATAGTACCCGTATCCTGCTTAATCAGCCCGATTACGATTTTCATCAGAGTGGATTTCCCGGCTCCGTTTTCTCCCAGCAACGCGTGTACTTCACCCGCCCTGATATGCAACTGCACATCTTTAAGCGCCTGTGTACCGCCGAATGCCTTGGAAATCCCTTCACAATTCAGAATAAAGTTATTCTCCGTCACTCTTTCCTTCTCCTTTCTGTTTTTTCCGCCCCAATACAGTCAGCTTATGTAAGGTATCCCGGCTGCCTGAAAATGCTTCCTTAAACAAAGCATAATATTCCATGTATGCACTGTGGGCCTGCCTGTCGGGACAGATTTCCAGATCCCTGTACCTTACAACCGCTTCGCAACCCTCTTTAATATCTTTATAAACCCCGGCGCCCACACCCGCTGAAATCGCGGCGCCCAATCCTGCCTGTTCCTCTATCCTTGCCACCTTAAGAGGTACATTATAAATATCCGCCTGCATCTGCAGCCAGGGCATACTCCTGGCCCCGCCGCCTGAGGCAACCATCATGTCCGCCCCCAGTCCCAGACTGCCGCACAGCTCAATACACTGGTACATGGCATAGCTGACACCTTCCATAACTGCTCTGGCCAACTCTGTCTTGCCGGTCCGCAGATTGATTCCGATAAAAGAAGCGCTTAAATCCGGATCCAGATGCGGTGTACGCTCTCCATTCAGATAAGGCAGGAAAATTACGCCGCCACTTCCCGGCTTTACCTGGCCGATCAGCCGATTCATCTCATCATAATCCGTCCTGGGGAACAGGCTGTTAAACCATTTATAGCAAAGACCCGCATTCATAATAGCGCCCATCACAATCCAGCGGTTTTTCTTATACCCCATAAAGGTATTGGTATTCAGATCCGGATTCAGAAGCGGCCTGTCACTCTGAAACGACACCTGTCCACTTGTCCCAATGTTGGCGCATGCCTGGCCTACCTGAGTGATTCCGTTTCCGATCCCCTGCATCACCTGATCGCCGCCGCCTGCAACAACAACTGTTCCCTGAGAAAGTCCGGTCTGTTCTGCAGCCGCAGAAGTCACCTGACCGATCACCTCACCTGTTTCGTAACATGCCGGGAACCATTCCGTCGGAATCTGTACCTTATGTAATATCTCCTCCGACCAGCCCATTTTCTTCATATCAAATGCCAGCGTGGCCGAAGCATCGGAATAATCTGTGGCAATCATACCGGTCAGCTTATAAGTCAGATAGTCTTTCGGGAGAAACACATGTCTGATCCGTTTAAAGCACTCCGGTTCATTCTCTCTGATCCACAGGAGCGACGGCAGAAGGAAACCAGTATACACGGGATTCATCATCAACTGTCTGATGTTGTCCATCCCGAAGAGTTGTTTGATCTGTTCTACCTGCTTTCCGCTTCTGGCATCACAGTGCAGAATCGCCGGACGGATGCTTTTCCCCCTCTCATCCAGAACTACGATTCCATGCATCTGACCAGAAAAACTAACCCCCTTTACTTCTTCTGGTCTGACGCTTCCTTCCGCCATCGCCCTCCTGATCGTATCTATGCATGCATCCCACCATTCCTCAGGATCATGCTCGGCATAATTGTTGCACGGAGACTGAAACTGATATCCCCTGGATGCAACTGCCGTCAGTTCTCCCCTCTCATCAATGATGACCGTCTTTAAACTGGAAGTTCCAAGATCAATCCCTATCATATATCTCATAAGCTATGCACTCCATTTTCATTTCATAAACGCAAACTGAACACCTGCCACAAAGGTATCTCCCAGTCCTATGGTACATACCGGTTTATCCATATATCTGGACGGAACCAGCACCGCACAGCGCTCTGGCTGTATCTTTTCCAGTTCCTCCGCAAATGCCAGCCCGGTGGGGCTTAAAAGACACTGCAGGCTTTCCCGCACCTCTTCCACCGTCCCATAGTGACCTACCCGCGCTCTGGTTCCGGACAGCAGATTTCCGATGGTCAGCCCCTTCTCTATATTGGCTCCTGCAAGTTCGTCCCCATAATACATGGAATAATCCTTTGTATGCAGTATTACTCCGTTTACCTGATATTTTTCGATCAACAATTCCATCCCTGCAAGCACGGAGGGCAGACTGCTGTTGTCCAATGTCGCTCCGCATTCCTGTGTATGCGCCACCAGCTCTTCTTCGTTCATTCCCATCACATTCACATAACCGGAAATTTCTTTATACACAAGGTGTTTCACCTGAGGGCTCAGATAATGTGCACTTTCAAAATAGATTTTACAATCCGGATTTTTCACTTTTACCCGTTCATAATGCTTTCCCAGCTCCTCCAGCCTTCTCTGTGCCAGCGACGGATCGGTAATGGCATTAAACCCGGATATATTATAGGAAATGATGTGTTCTGCATGCGTTTCTATATACTGCTTAAAATCATCCAGCACCACAATGTCCTTATGAATCGTATCAAAATCCAGGATCATCCGGTTGGAAACCGGCACCGTATGAACCGTATCGCCAATCCGAAAGGTATCTCCCTTTGTATAGGAAAAAATGATATGGTATACAGGACTGCCCTCTGCAATCTTGCGGATGGGCACTGCGCCCTCTCCTCTGATACATTCCATCCCCGGATAGTCCATCATTTCACAGACTTCTTTGCTTTTGTCAGAAATATGTACCAGCAACGGCATACCGATCGTCCCCAGCGCCGCAGCGCCCTGTGCACAGGTCCCTCCCAGACTATACTGTGTCTGAAAATGCCCGATCAGGTAACGGCATACCTCTTCATTGATGATATCCACTTCTCCCCCCAGTCCGTTGCACATATAATGGGCAACCACACGGGCAAAAGTTTCCATACTGTCTATCACATCATCTGCCTTGCTGTATAAGTCTGTTTTCAGATAATTTTCCAGTATTTCCTGAAACGCATCCGTATCATAAGTCAGCAGCACATCCACATCACTGGTGTAGCCAAATACAACCCGGTCTTTCGAATCCTTGCTTTTCCCGATATCCGATATCATTTCATTCATGTACACTTCATAGCGATCTGTATATGCCATATCATCAGCCTTTCTCTTTGGTCCATGTTCATGCTTATATTTTGTATTCTGCCAGAATTGCTTCGATGCTCTCTCTGTCCGGCTCTGCCTTTGCTCTTACGGAAACAAAATATAAGATTGTATCCAGTACAGCCTGTTCATAAATATGACTCGCTGCGCCATATTCTCCAAACAGGGGATTTTCCACCGTCGTCAACAGAGAAAACTGTACCCTCCTGGCAACCGGGCTGCTGCTGGAACCGGTAACAGCCACTGTCTGCATAGACTTCTGGTTGGCCACCTCCACAGCCTGCACCACATGCTTCGAACTCCCGGAATGGGACACTGCAATCAGCAGATCCTTTTCATCCCCCCGCACCATACTTGCCAGACTGTACTCCACAATGGTTTCACAAGTGGCATTGATACCCAGACGACAGAGGCGAAACGCAAAATCCATCGCCACCGGAATCGTATTGCCCACTGCAGAGATGAAGATACGTCTGCTGCTACAGATCAAATCCACACATCGCTCCAGTTTTTCCTCATCCAGCAAATCCGCAATCCGCAAAAGATCTCTGGTCAGACACTGAATCACTTCTTTTCCGCTTTTGGGATTCGTTGCCGAGTCCTGATATCCGGTCATCTGATTCCGTCCCAGTTCTTCCGCCAGGCAGATCTTCATCTGATAAAATCCGGTATATCCCAGCCGTTTACACATCCGGATCACCGTAGCATCGCTGACGCCGCTGGCTTCAGCCAGTTCCGTCACATTCAGGCGGATCGCATTCTGCGGTTTAGCCAGGATATACTCTGCCACCTTCCGCTCGGCCAGATACATTCCTTCGATTTGCATTTTGATGTTTGTCAATACCTGTTTTTCCATTTTGGATACCTTCCCTTCGTCGTTTTCGTAAAAAAATTTCTCTTCTTTTCATGCATTTCGCAATCATTCCAAATTATATAATCGCCTTTTCTGCATGTCAACAAAGGGACTTTTATCCATGCAACCTTCAAAAAATAAAATTACATTTTATTACATAACTTCCAGGAAAATCCAGCTTTTAGTTAAATTCATTTAATAAATAACCTTTTTTTATATTTATTCGATTTAGTCGGTTTGTCTATATTATTTACGTCTTTTTATTTTTTTCGCCTTTGATTCGTCTTTATGCACAAAAAAAGACTGCACAATTTGTTGTTTTTATTGTGCAGTCCTGTCATTTTATTTCATATGAAATTTTTCCCGTCAGCAGACCCCGATTGTCCGTACCTTATTTTCCGTTGCCAAAGTAACTGTCGGGGCAGTCAAATGCATCCATAATCGCCGCAATAGCCGCTCCATGCAGCATGGAATCCTTTATCCCGCTCATTGTTATTTTCAGATTTTCATATATTTCCGGAAGAACCTTCCGTCTGACCTCATCCTTGATTCGCTGAAGCATTTCCTCCGGAAGTACATGAGACATTTCATCTCCTATAATAATCACCGACGGATCAAAGCTGTTGATCATATTCACAACCCCTACGGCAAGGCTGTCACAGCTTGTTAAAAAGATTTCTTTTACGATGGGATTGCCTGCCTGAACCATACTGACCGCTTCCGTAAAGGTATACTCATGATCCCCTCCCAGAATCCGGTTGATCTCTTTTGTGAAGGCAATGGAAGAACAGTAATTTTCCAGGCATCCATAGTTGCCGCAGGAACATTTGGGGCCTTTAAAATGAATGGAAGTATGTCCGATCTCTCCGGCAATGCCCATGCTGCCTTTCAGCAGTTCGCCGTCACAGATAATACCTGCTCCAATCCCCTGTCCTGCCGCAATATATACTACGATTTCTCCCGGACTGTTCCCTATATTCTCCACATTATGCCAATACTGCGCCAGCGCTCCTGCATTGGCATCGTGTTCTACAAACACCGGAACCTGAAACTTATGTTCCAGTTCCTCCTGAATTGCGATGTCTCCCCATCCGGGAAAACCGGTCATCAGTTCAATCCTTCCCCGCTTGATGTTATAGGGGCCTGGAATCGCCACTCCGATAGCAATGATCTTTCTTTTCCCTGCCTGTCCCACCAGTTCTCTTGCCTCTTTCAGCATTGTATCGAAAATCTTTCGGGGAGGTATATGAGCATCAATCTTATCCGCCCTTGATTCAATCAGATTACCGGACAAATCAAAAATACCCATAATGTAATTTTTCCGGGCCAGACGGATTCCCAAAATCCCATGATCGTCATTGTTGATGGAGATACCGATACTTCTGCGTCCCTTATCGCCTGCGATAAAGCCCACTTCCTTTACCAGTCCCCATTCCAGAAAATCATTGATGATGTTCGTCACAGTGGCCTGCTTCAAACTGGACAACTTGGCAAGATGGGCTCTGGCACAGACTCCCTCTTTTCGCAGCAGATGAAGGATCAGCGTCCGGTTCATTTTTTGAATGCGTTCCTGATTGATACCATAATTTATTTTGTACATATTACCCCACTTCTGTATGAAATCAAACCAAAAATGGCCTGACTGCAACCGGCAAAGCCGCAGGGTCTGACAGTCCTGCGGCTCCCGGTATCCTCTCAAGTCAAAATATCTTTTATAACTCAGTCATTGCAGCCACAGGACGGTCCCGGAAAGATCGGCGGTCTGGGTTCGGGCCTGGGCGGTCTGGGCGGCATCGGATCACAACCGCAGCCATTGTTGTTGCCACAGCCATTGTTGTCATTGCCGCAGCCGCAGCCAATATTGATGCCGCAGCTATTATTATTGTTGTCATTGCCGCAATCACAGCCGCAGCCGCAATTGTTCCCGCAGCTGCTTTCGTTATTACCACAACCGCAGCCAATGTTCACGCCGCAGTTACCGCCATTGTTGCAGCCACAGCCGGTGTTATTCCCACAGCCACAGCCGGTGTTATTC
>VSOB01000054.1 GCA_009774625.1 Lachnospiraceae bacterium | reverse complement strand
GGATTTTTGTTTCGCGCGTACTTCGTTCCTCTTTTGAGGAACTCGTTACGACGCACTCAACAGGCTAAAGCCCATATGAAAAAGAATCCTGCCTGCAGGATTCTCCGCCTATGATGAGTCGCTTCGAGACAAATCTTCGTACAACCGCAATGTGATCAATGTTTTTATTATATCAGGAAATGCGGAAAAAATTTCCTGATATAACAAAAAAACAGCACAAAACCAAAACCTGAACAGTCCTGTTTCGCACTGCTTGCTGCGGAATGAGGGACTCGAACCCTCACGCCTTTCGGCACAAGAACCTAAATCTTGCATGTCTGCCAATTCCACCAATTCCGCACGTGTGGTATGGGGAAAAACTGAATCTGTCTTATCTGCCAATTCCGCCATAACCGCTGAATATTGAAGATACAGAAGCAGAGCAGTAAAACTCTGCCTGTGCATCGCATGTTTCATTATATAAAACCATCTGCTTTTTTGTCAAGACACTGCTCTTTGCATTAACACCGGAAATTGTTATTCCTGCCTGCGCCTAATGCAATGCGACGATAATTTTCCGGTAAATCCGGATCAGGAATATGGTTGACATCACCAATGATGCCATTTCTGCAATCGGAAAAGACCACCATACATAATTGACATTGCCCAGTCTGGACAGAAAATACGCCACTGGAAGCAGCACAAAAAGCTGTCTTGTAATCGACACCATCAGACTGTACACCCCGTTGCCAAGCGCCTGAAAGACACTGCCGCATACAATACAGTAACCGGCCACAATAAAGCTGACACTGATAATCCGCAGCGCCGGGACACCGATCTGCTGCATGGTATCCGAAGCCTTAAACATAGTAAGCAGATCTGCCGGAAAGAGATGAAATACCAGCGTTCCCACCGCCATGATGGATACTGCATAAAGGATACTGTACCGGATGGTCCTCACCACCCGTTCCCGGTTGTCCGCACCGTAATTATAGGCAATAATCGGAATCATACCATTATTCAGTCCGAACACCGGCATGAAAATAAAGCTCTGAAGTTTAAAGTACACACCAAATACAGCGGTCGCGGTAGAAGTGAACGCCATCAGAATCAGGTTCATACCATAGGTCATGACAGACGCAATGGACTGCATAATAATAGACGGCACACCCACTCTGTAAATCTGACCGATAACTCTGCCGTCCGGCCTGAATCCTTTCATCTGCAATTGTACTTCCCGGTTGACCTTCTGATTCAGGATCACAGCAAGCACAGCCGCAATGATCTGTCCCGCTACCGTTGCCACTGCAGCGCCTGCCGCCTCCAGACGGGGAAATCCATACAGGCCAAAAATCAGGATAGGATCCAATATGATATTGATGATGGCGCCTGTCCCCTGTATGATCATCGTATAAAAAGTTCTGCCTGTGGACTGCAAAAGCCGTTCCATCGTCACCTGCAGGAACACACCAAAGGAACAGCAGCAACAGATTCTGGCATAAGAGATGCCGTACTGTATGATCTGCGGGTCAGAGGTCTGACTCCGGTAAAAAATGCCGATGCCGAAAACCCCGGTCAGCAGCATAAACAAATAACTGATCCCTGCCAGAAATACCGCATTGTTGGCTGTGCGGTTGACTCTGTCATAATTTTTCTCTCCCAGAGACTTGGAAAGCAGCGCATTGATTCCCACACCTGTGCCCACTGCCACCGCAATCATCAGATTCTGAATGGGGAATGCCAGAGATACGGCAGTCAAAGCATTCTCATTTACCCGCGATACGAAAATACTGTCCACGACATTGTAAAGAGCCTGCACCAGCATTGATATCATCATCGGCAGAGACATACTGAGCAAAAGCCGGTTGACCGGCATAATTCCCATTTTGTTTTCCGTCATCTTCCTCTCTTCCATCTGTCCATCCTCTCCTATATCTGTTTTCTCACAATGGTATATTCATCTCCGAATCGATAGTACGGGCAGGCAAAGTGCTTTTCCAGCAAAAAATGTGCCATTTCATCCTCATCCAGATCCATCTGGCAGGTATAGCACTCATATTCCTCATCATATTCATAGTACAGACAGCTTTCACAGCCACTCTTCGATTTCTGTTTCTGCAATGTCCTGCTCCTTTTCTCTCCGGTCAGCGCCCATCCTGCTCCGCCGCGCCCACAGCCGCCTCTCTTGTTTTCATAAAATAATAGCCGCATCCCAGTTCCGGGCAAAATATGAGCTTCCTTCCGATTTCCCGCATTCTGTCGTTCAATCTGTGATACATCACCATATTTTCCCAGGGAATACCGATCAGATAATCCTGTTCCCGGCGGTTCAGACAGGGCAGCTTTTCCCGCAGCCGCTCCGAATCCGTGATTCGTTCCCCTTCCTGCCGGAACAACATCCCAAACGGACAGGAAAGGTATACATTTTCTTCCCCGTTTTCCTCTATTTTCTCGTACAGATACCGGTACACCCGCTCTCTGTATGACAGCTCCAGCCTCACCGTGCGAAACCCTTCTGTCTGTGTGACCCTCTCTGCAGTCTTCTTCCAGACGCTTCTTTTCCCGTCCTCATCCGGAAGCGTTTTCCGCAGCAGCCCCGATTCCAGCATATACCGGTATAAAGTTTTCTGCACTTTTTCCCGGGGCGCAGGATAGGAAAGCGCCTGCAAGATCTGCTCCAGAGAATATCCCAGATCCACCAGATGACGAATGGCGCCGCCGCTTGCCGCGTCATAGACAAAATCCGATAACGCCTCTTCAAAATAAGTTGGTCTCAATCGCCCCGCTCCCTCCCGGAATGCATAGAACAAAAAAATACTATCTTCATATACAAAGTTGTATATAAAAATAGTAATCCGATGAGACACGGGGGGCTCGAACCCCCGACAACTTGATTAAAAGTCAAGTGCTCTACCACCTGAGCTAGTGTCCCATATTATAATAAGCAAAAGCTGGGCTAGCTGGATTCGAACCAGCGAATGCAGGAGTCAAAGTCCTGTGCCTTACCGCTTGGCGATAGCCCATTACGACGATACACTCCTGTATGAGGGTGGATAAAGGGATTCGAACCCTTGGCCTCCAGAGCCACAATCTGGCGCGCTAACCAACTGCGCTATACCCACCATAGAAGGACTCCTGTCCAAAAACAAAAATCCCTGCTGACGTGCTCGAAGGGATTCGAACCCCCGACCCACGGCTTAGAAGGCCGTTGCTCTATCCAGCTGAGCTACGAACACGGATTGCTGTCAATTACCAAACTTGTCCAGCACGGATTTTATATTATCATAACAATGTACCCTTGTCAATCAGATTTTCTGTTTTTCTTGTTTTTTCTTCTTTTCAAAATCAAATCAGACGAATCGCCTGCAGCAATGCCGCACAGTCTTTAAATCCCTGCATATATGCCAATTCGCTGTAGCGGGCATTGTTCTCATTGTTAGCGCTCAGCAGCCTGTCCATTGCCTGCCGCACTTCTTTCGGCAGCCCCATCCGGGACAACTGCCCTTCCAACTGTTCTATTTTTTCCTGACCGCTTTGATACTGGGCATCACTCAAAACAAAATGATCCAGTCTTTCAGCCGTCATATATTTTGTAATTGCATGTAATATATCAGATTCCATTACACCGCTCCTTTTTGCATAATTTTTAGCTACAAGCACGTAACAGCCCTCTTTCAGGCCTCTCTGTGCGATGTATGAAATGAAATGTTTGAAAGGAATTTTCAGGAAACAACCAGATGTGATTTTAAGATATGTGTCAGGCTTTCTATCCTGTCTGTGATAAGATTCTAACACGTCCGGAAAGCATTTTCAATACATTCCGGATACTGCGGGAAATAAAAAAAGCCCTGCATCTGCAAAACTTTAAAACAGCGGGTGATGGGAATCGAACCCACGTATCCAGCTTGGAAGGCTGGTGTTCTACCATTGAACTACACCCGCATGACTGAACCATCACTATGTTAGTGAGTATAACAGCTTCCGGAGCATTTTGCAAGCCCGGTCAAAGCATTTTCTGTTCTGTTTTTTCGCACTTAGCTATATACAGACTTGATCCGTCCCAGACCCACAAATCCGATGTGGACGACGGCCTGTGAGCAGTGATTTCAAAACAGGCCTCTAAATTATCCCCAAACAGGCGTATCTTTTTTACCTGTTCCGCCTCTGTCATTTCTATCACCGTTTTACAATAATGATATGCCTTCTCATAATCGCCCTGATGCACATAATACTGAATCAAATCCACATACCTGCCAACGATCTGTCTCGCTCCGGGGGAATCTGCCGACATTGTTTCTGCCAGTTGTTCCAGATAAATCTTTTCCTTCTCCCTCTTTCAGAGACTGATACACCCTGCGCTGCTCTTCCATCGTTTCCCTCAGCCTGTCGCTTCCCATATCCGATAGGTTCCGTTCTGTATTTTATATTTCTGGAGTATTGCTTCCCTCTTCTGTGGAATTGCAATTTTGTGATACTTTTCTGTACTCATTCAGAGTCGTCCGTGTTATGCCGTTTCCGATTTATAATGTACGGATGAATGGCGGGAAAGACAATTACCCATTGTGAATAACTGCCCTTTCAATTTTTTCCACCACATCACGGGGGATGGGATTTTTCAACAGCGTCCCTGTTAAATAAAACAGAAGTTTATTTGGAATCTTTCCCGGTACATCACGAATCAGCAGTTCTTTCCTACATATTCTTTCCGCCCAAGTTCCCGCGCTGCCATAAGAATCGCCAAAAGCCCGGAAGAACCATCTGCGGCCGGCCCTGCATACATAATACCGTCGATCCCAAAGAAAATCGGCAGGATCAGAATAAGGGGCAGCAGAAAAAGAATCTGCTGGGTCAATGACAGAAAAATGCCTCCTTTCGGCTTTCCGATGGCTGTAAAAAAATTAGAAGTGATTTTCTGTGAAAAATTTAAAAAGGTAAAAAACAGAAATATCCGAAAATAGTTGACTGCAAACTGATAATATGCCTCTGACCCCTCTCCGAAAATGGAGATAATCTGTCTCGGCGCAAATTGAAACAGCAAAAAAGCGATGACAGCAATCGTAAATCCGGCTGCGCATGCTTTCAAATATCCCTCTTTTACCCTGTGATACAGCTTTGCTCCATAATTATAGCTGACGATTGGCTGTAAACCTTGTGAAATACCTATGATAAATGACATGAATACCTGATTTACCTTTGTAATGATCCCCGCGCAGGCCAGGGGGATGGATTCACCGTAAACCGACAACTGGCCATAGTATTTCAGAGATTTGTTCATCACGATCTGTAATATCATCATAGCAAGCTGATTGATACAGGGGGCGGTTCCCAAAACCGCAACACGCCCGCAATAGTCCCGGCGCACAATCAAATGCTCTTTCCGGATTTTCATAGTTTTACAGCGGCTAAGCAGCCATACTGCCAAACTCCCGGAAAAAACCTGCCCGATCACTGTCGCCCATGCAGCGCCAGCCATCCCCCAGTGAAATACAAATACAAACAGTGTGTCCAGGATCACATTGATGACTGCGCCGGACAGATTACAGAGCATGGCAAATTCAGGTCTGCCGTCTGCACGAATCAAATGCCCTCCGCCGGTCGTACCGATCAGAAAGGGAAATCCCAAAGATACAATCCGGGTATATGTCTTTGCATATTCCAGTACATCGTCCGGCGAACCAAAAAAGCGGAGCATTGGCTCTAAGAAAACCTGTGTGGTCAGACAAAGTAAAATCCCGCAGCCCCAAAGCAGAACAATCGCATTTCCTATGTAAAAGACAGCCTTTTCTTTTTCGGCAGCATCCTGTTCCCCACGTCCAATGGAAATGTTAAAGGCGGATGCCCCGCCGATTCCAAAGAGCAGTGAGACTGCCACACAGGAAAGTGTAAGCGGAAATGAAATATTTGTTGCGGCGTTTCCCAACTCCCCAACGCTCCGGCCTATGAAAAACTGGTCTACAATGTTATAAAGGGAGCTTACCAGCATGGCCACAATGCTGGGGATTGCAAATTTCCACAGCAGGCCGCCTATACTGCCCTGTGCCAATGGATGTCTGTTTTCATTCATATCCTTCATTTTCCCTGCCCTCCAATTTGTTCTCTGCTTTCCATGAAGCAAACAATTTCCCCAATAATCGTACCAATTGAATTTTCTCATGTTCGTCCAGTGCAGAGAACAGTCTTTGTGCAAACTGTATTTGTTCCTGTACGATCCGGGCACCCTCTGCCTTCCCTGCGTCCGTCAGCATAATATTGACATTCCGGGCATCCTCCGGGCAACGTTCCCGCCGGATATATCCGTTCGCTTCAATTTTGGATAATAGGGTGCTCAGCGACGCGGAACGTATGCCGGTACGGTCTAAAAGTTTTCTTTGCGTCATATCTCCACGCCTGTACAAAATTGACATGACACGCTTTTTCCCTATATCCTGTCCGTTTCGATAAAGAAACCAATGTGTACATTTGTAAAAAAGAACAAGGAGTTGTTCTGTCGGGCTTTTATAAAGCAGGTGATATTGATTCATAATACACTCCTCTTTTTGCAATTCGCTAGTTACCTAGTAAATTGGATTTTATCACTTGACAAAACCTGTGTCAACGGAGTTTACAAAAGAAAAAAAGAGAAAACAGTATATTTCCTTAAGATTTTTGAAAGCATTTCTATCAGTTCACCATAACCAGTTTATTTTATGTTATAATGCTTTATAAATAATTTCTGTGAAAATCTGCTTTCACTGCGGGCTGCCTGATATACAGCAAGATAAATTATCTGACATCTATAGGTTGTCTGATACTGGATTCAGAAATATTGCCGAAAATCATAAATGATTCATCGCTGCGGCATTTCATACACTACAGGAGGAAAATACAATGAAAAAGAACATTTTAGCGTTTGCTGCGGTATTGTCGTTATGTGTGTCGTTTACGGTCAATGCAGCAGAATGGAAACAGGAGCCTGACGGAAGGATTTCTTACCAGAACGATGACGGAAGTAAATTTATGGATCAGTGGGCCGAAATCGGAGGGAAATTATATTATTTTGACGCCAGCGGATGCATACTGATCAACACGATAACACCGGACGGTAAAGCAGTGGGGGCCGATGGCGTATATATCCCGGTACGGAGTGTTTCGAACATCGCATACACTCCGGATTCCATAACCAATTCCATTATGATAAACGACTATTCATATGAAGGAATCCTTGCAACCCATCATTTTTTTGAAGTTACAAACATGTCGCCATACACCATCAGTATCACAATAACTGACGCCGCTAAAAACTCTGCAGGGTCGGTAATCGGGGCGGCAAGGACTGCAGAGGAGGATATCCCATCCGGCTGCACGGTTTTTGCAAAAACGTATTTCAGCGATGTTGTGGGCGTATCTTCATTCAACACCGTGATACAGGTAAAGGAAGAGAATTTTTACACTCCTGTCTTACAGGACATATCGGTCCAGACTACCGATTTGGGAAACAGGGTAACCATAACCGCAGCAAATTCAGGGGATAAACCGGCACAGTTTCTGCAGGCCACCGCAGTTTTCTTTAAAAACGGGAAAGTTGTTTCTCATGGCACTGATTATCTTGTCGATACAGACTTGGAATTAAAACCGGGCGCAGCTATTTCCGGACAGATCCATGCACATTCAACAGATTACGATTCCGTTAAGGTATACCTGACGGCGCGGAAAAGTAAGTGGGACAAATAAACGTTTTTCAGAATCCTGCAGCATGGATTACCATATACATATGGAAAACAAAGAATATCAAGCAGGAAAGTTTACTTCCTCTGCTCGCATGCCGGGCGTTTGTCAGCTTCTGCTGACATTTTTCCTTTGGACGCCCGTGTGCATAAAAAAGCCGCAAACACTTGATTTTATTGAAAAATCTTGTGTTTGCGGCTTTATTGATACAATCGGGGTGACAGGATTCGAACCTGCGGCCTCCTGGTCCCAAACCAGGCGCTCTAGCCAAGCTGAGCCACACCCCGATACAGATCGTTTCACTTTTCAAAGAATGTTACGGCCTTCCGCAACGCATGCTACATTATAGTATACCCATTTCTTCTTGTCAACTGATTTTTTATGTCTGTTCAAAACAGGCGTATGCATCTGCCCTGCTGTCTACTCCAGAAAATGCAGGGTAAAATGGGCTTTGCCTGCCTTATCCAGTTCCATCACGGCATAGGAGGGCTTACGTCCTGCCTGTCTGGGATAAGACAGGCTTCCCGGATTGACTGCTATAATGGTATCCTCTTCATCAATAACCGGTCTGTGAGTATGTCCGTACAGGACAATATCCACGCCTTTTGCCGTTGCTTCTTTTTTGATGGTCTCATTTTCCATAGATACATAATAAGAGTGGCCGTGGGTCAGCCAGACTTTATAGTTGCCGATGACAAATTCCCGTTCCCTGGGAAGGGTACTGAAAAAATCATTGTTTCCTGCCACCATCTCCACCGGGCATCCGCAGCACTCACTGATGGTATATTCACTGCCTTCCACATCTCCGCAGTGGATCAGCATATCCGGCCTGCCTGTTTCTTCCAGAATCCGGAACAGATTTGTGTTTTTGCCATGTGTATCGCTTATAATCAATATTTTCATCCAAACTCTCCTGCGGGTTTTTGTCAGTATGTTTTCCAGAGGCCGGATGCGGTCAGCATATCTTTCATCTTTCTGAGCGCCTTTCCTCTGTGGCTGACAGCATTTTTCTGCTCTGCATCCAGCTCCCCGCCGGTCAGTCCGTACTCCGGCACATAAAAAATCGGATCATATCCGAATCCGTTTTCTCCTTTTTCCTCATAGCCGATCCGGCCTTCCATAACGCCTTCCGCCACCCATTCCGCTCCGTCAGGCAGCACAGCCGCAATCACACAGACAAACCGGGCCGTCCGCTTCTCTTCCGGCACACCGGACAAACGCTCCAGCAGAGCGTGGTTTTTCACATGGTAAGAAGTATCCTCTCCCATATATCTGGCAGAATAAATGCCCGGCTCCCGGTTCAAATAGTCGATTTCCAGACCGGAATCGTCCGCCAGCGCCATCAGACCGGTCCGGGCGGCGCAGGCTCTTGCCTTGATCAGCGCATTTTCTGCAAAAGTCTGGCCGTTCTCTTCCACTTCCAGCGAAATACCCGCATCCTTCAGAGAAAGAATTTCCGCATCCACATCCGCAAGTATCATCTGTATTTCTTTCATCTTTCCTGCATTTCCTGTTGCAAAGATTATCTTATCCTTCATACTGCCTCTCTCCTAAGAATTTTGCATGCCCGTATATGCCTCCATTACCGCGCCTGCAATCCCTTCTGCCAGACTTGCTCTGTACAGTTCATCGGACAATAGCGTATCCCCGCTGTTGTCCAGCTCGATCACAGCAGCGGGCACCTGGGCATTCTGCAGTAAAATTTCCTCTTGATATATCCGGGCGGTTCCGTCGGCCGCGCCCGTTTGGGCAAGGTGCTGCTCCAGCAGTACAGCCAACTGCTGATTTCCGAAATAGGGAATAAAGTAAGTGCCATTGTATAAAATCTTACAGGAACCCGGCCCCGGACTCCCGGCCTTGGCCGGACGGACAGCAATCATCATATCCGCTCCCAGCTCATTGGCAAATGCAGCCCGCTCTTCTGCCGTCATTCCCTCTTCCGCCCATATGCCATATACGCGGATCCCTTCATTTTCCAGTCCGGACCGAATCCGTTCCCATACATCCCCAATATTTACTGACCAATCACTCTGCCCTGCGCTGCCGTCCGTTCCGTTTTCGGATACATCCAAAACCACGATCCTGTCATATCGTACATGGGGCTTTTCCAATGTAAGCACTATCCTGCCCTGCTCCACACTGCAGACAGGCTCATAGATTCCGTCCAGACAAATCCGCAGCCTTGTAAACCCTTCCTGACGGGACAAAAATACCTCCTGTATCTCATCTGTCCCTGTGAGCGTGCTGTTTTTCATTGACTCGCCGTACTCTCCCGGCAATATCAGCAAAATCTCGTGCAGGCTGTAACGACTGTCAATCATCAGGGCATTTTCATCCGGCGTTTCCGTCAGCGGAACGACCAGCCGGCCCTGCCCTCCCTGGGAAGAAAAGGAAAGCGGGAGGGATTCCTCCTGCCATTTTGCCTCATACGCAGCCCCTTCATATTCCCTTTTATGGTATGCCTCATCCTGAGGATTCATGCCGCTCCCGCCGGATACCAGGGCATCTCCCTGCGCAGTATCCGTTCTGCCCATGGCAAACGAAAGCATCCACCCCATAGCGGCTGCAAAAAATAATATGCTGCAAATGAGCATGATTCTGCGCTGCTTCTCCTGCATTATAGCTCCTGTCTGTTCTTTCTGCCCGGTTTCGGCCCCGTAAACTGGTAATAGTAGGTTTTCATCATTCCGTTATATAGCTTCCTGTTCCGGTCGGCCTTTCTGCCGATCTCTTTTTCCGCTCCTTCATAAGAAGTGATCAGATACAAAGACCAACTGTCCAAAGCCCGGAAACGTTCTCCCAATGTCCGGTACAGACCGGGCAGAGTCTCCTTCTCCTCCAGCCGTTCCCCATAGGGCGGATTGGTAATCAGGAAGCCATATTTCTTCGGATGGCTCAGATCGGCCACATCCCGTTTCTGAAAATGAATCAGGCCATCCACACCTGCCAGCCTGGCATTAGCACGGGCTGCGGACAGCATTTTCTCGTCTATATCATACCCCTGGATATCCGTATCCACTTGCAGGGTAATCTCTTCCCCGGTTTCCTGGCGAATTTCTTCCCAGAGCTTTTCATCAATCAAATGGTTCCACTTCTCCGCCAGAAAACTCCGACTCCTTCCCGGCGCCATATGCGCCGCCATCATAGCCGCTTCAATCGGTATGGTCCCGCTGCCGCAGAAAGGGTCCACCAGTATCCGTTCCCCCTTCCAGGGACTCAACAGGATCAAAGCCGCCGCCAGATTTTCCGCAATGGGCGCTTTGGCCGTCAATTTCCGATACCCTCTCTTATGAAGAGATTCTCCGGTGGTGTCCAGACCTACCGTCACACGGTCTTTCATCAGAAAGACCCGCAGAGGGAAGGAAGCGCCGTTTTCTTCAAACCAGCCGATATGATAGGTTTCCCGCAGCCGTTCCACCATCGCTTTTTTCATAACAGACTGAATATCCGATGGAC
Source organism: Lachnospiraceae bacterium (assembly GCA_009774625.1). Taxonomy (GTDB): domain Bacteria; phylum Bacillota; class Clostridia; order Lachnospirales; family Lachnospiraceae; genus VSOB01. The sequence continues at coordinate 8,922 of VSOB01000054.1, read as the reverse complement.
TGAACAGAGCACTCTTTACGCTGGCTGCCTTTGCCACCCAGAATTTCCCGTCTCTTGGTATATAGTCCTCCCAGGGCAGCGCTTTGGTCCCCTGAAACAGCTCTTCAAACGTCCTGGCCGGAAAGCTGCCGGCCTTCAGCAAAACCCGCTCTCCCGTCCTCAGACAAATATTGGCGCGTACACAGGCCTCCTCATCCCCGTAAAACGTAACACGCCCGTCCTCCACAGAGGCAATCTCATATCCCAGATCAATGATTTCTTTTTTCAGCGGTGCCTCCAGCCCGAAATGGCAGGGCACGATCAATTCAAATTTTCTCATATGTTTATATTACTGGTGGTGTATGGGAAGTGTCAAATGATTTTTAAAAAAAGATATGTACCCCGGCACTGCCGGGTCCAGAACTAGAAGTTGTTCTTCTGGTTGTTGTTCTGGTTATTGTTTTTCTGGCTGTTGCTTGTGCTGTTAGAGCAGTTGTTGGATTTGTCCTGAGACTGATTTGTGCTGTTCTGGAAGTTCTGATTCTGCTTTTCGTTCTGGTTGTAATCGTTTTTAGACATTTTACATTCCTCCTGATTCAAATTGGTTACGGTGTTAGTATGTCATAAACCCATAAAGTTATACCAACGATCAGTGGAAAAATCTGCCAGATTCCGGCATTTTAAAAAAATAGGAAAAAAGTATCATTTTCTGCTTGCATTTTTTCGGGAGATGAGATATAATAACCTCAACAGATAAAGAAACACTCCAATTTCTTTATCTGCAACCCTTATATATTAATTATTTATACTCCCCTCAAAACAGCTCATCGGTTCCCCTGATGGGCTGTTTTCCTTTATCGGGAACTAACGATACCGTGTTTCCCAGTCCTTATGGCGCAGCCCTCAATGCCTGCGCCGGAAATACCGTATCAGATAATAAATCACTGCCACAGGGATGGCAAACGGCAGCACCGTCACAATCACCAGGCCCACGATCTTTATAATCAAAATAAAAAGCAAAACCAGAACCAGCAAAACCAGCCAGGCAGGCAGACGGAAAATCCGCCCGAACAGAGTTCCTCCGGAGGCCGGATCTTTGCTTTCTCCTTCGTCCGCATATACTCTGTCGCTCTCTCCCGTGGTATCCACAATGGTCTTTGCCAGCAGCCTGGGATCTCCCAGTCCGCCCAGCACATCTTCTTCACTGCGTCCTTTTTTGATTTCCGCATCAATATAATGTTCATAATATGCCACATTTTCATTGACAACTCTGTGGTTCACTCTTCCGGAAAGCGCTTTGCGCAGACTTTCCGTAAATTCAAATCTGGTCATCTTCTGGCTCCTTATAAATACTTATCCATTCCAAATCCGTCTGACAGCCGCTTTTTAAAGCGCACCGGATCCCGTTTCATATCCAGCATGGCCCAAAAAGCACGCAATACCATAGCTTCCTTATTACAGCTCTCCGTATTCTTCCCCGAATCTGCAATCAGATTATAAATATCCATTTCAAATACAAACAAATCAATCAGTGTATAACCTTCCACGCAGACAGTACCAAGAAAACAGTGATGTTCCAGATAGTACACCATCTCTTCCATCAACGCCCCGTCTCCAAGCAGCCCGCTCCAGAGCGTATTGCCCCAGTCTGCGCTCTCTCCCGCCGCCTGACAGAGTGCCTGCAGCGCTTCATACACTTTAATTTTTCTTGCATCGTATAAAATATTCGCCATCTTTGCCCCGCTCCTTTTCAAAACGGCATTTACCGTATTTTTTTATTGTACCACACTTCTGCAAAATATACCATCAGATTCAGGGCCGGCAACAAACGGTAAATGTATCATCATCCCGCTTCCGGGAAAAGCTATCCTGAGCATTCAAAGTCCGTCCCGAAGAGCTTAGTAAACATATTTACTATTTTTCTTTCTGCCGGATGATCTATGCTATGTTAGAGACTGACAGGTGATGGAAAATGGGTTACAGGCTCAGAATAGGGGACTTACGCGAGGATCATGACAAAACACAACAAAATATCGCTGACATCTTGGGAACCTCACAGACCATGTATGCCCGTTATGAACGCGGTGCGAGCGAACTCCCGATCCGTCACCTTATCCGTCTGGCAGAATATTATAATGTCAGTATGGAATACATCGTCGGTATGACCGATGATAAAACACCTCTGCATAAATGTGACAAACCCCGATAAACATATGTTATCGGGGTTTGTATGCTCCCAGCAGATTGTTCCATAAAATCTTAAGCAATTCCAGATTTCCCTTAAAAAAGCTGATTTTTGTAGGTGTCTTTCCCGTCCTGGGATACGCCCTGGCAACCGGGATCTCGCAGGCCCGGTATCCGAGCTGCGTCGCCCGTACAGACAGGTAGGCCAAAAGCTCATAGGTCATAAAGATATCACGCAAAGGCTTTACACGTCTGTCCTTCAGGTAGGCCGCGGAATATCCACGGAATGCATTGGTGGTATCGGTAAAATGCTGTCCCGCAGTCAGGGAGATCACCGGCGCATGCACCAGCCTGACGGACAACAGTCTCAGCCAGGGTGTATGGATCGCCCGTCCGCCCCTTACAAAGCGGGAGCCCTGTACCAGTCCATAGCCTTCCTGCAGCTTTTTGATAAACGTCGGCACATCCTCAATGCTGTCTTTGTTATTTCCGTCTATGGTTATAATACCCTGATAGCCCCGTTTCAATGCCCACCAGATTCCCATACGAAGCTGGGCCCCTTGTTTTCCCTGGCCCAGTTTTACCAGCAGTGTATTGACCTGCAGGCTTTTCAGCAGCCCATCCTCGGTACTGCCGTCGGAGGAACCGCCATCACAAATCACAATATCCGCATATTCCGGTATCCGGCTGCGCTTGGCACGCTCCAGTTCCTTTCTGATTCTCTTTCCTTCATTGATAATAGGAATCAATACCACATAATTCTTCTTTTTGGGCGCATATTCCGTACAGACAAACGAAGGCACGCCTTCCTGTTTTTCATAGATCATCCAAAGCACTCCTTTACATATGCCATTGCCTCTTCCAAACTCTTTGGATTCTCCTGTTTCCCCATTTCAATAGAAACAAATCCCTGATAGCCTTCTGACCGCAGCAGGGCTGCCAGCTCTCCGTGCAGCCTGCGGGGCCGGATACACCCCAGTCCCGGTTCGCTGATATGTACATGACTGATCAAATGCACCCGGCCGGACAAAAGCGCCGCTTCCTCCCCGTTCTCCAGCATCGTCCCCACATCCAGATTCAGAAGAAATCCCGGCGATGCCACCTGTGCAATCAGGGATAAGGCAGATTGGGTGTCATTGATATAGTTGGTGTGGTAAATCGGAGGATTGGCCTCCATCCCAACCACAGTTCCATGCGCCTGGGCATACTCTCCCAGCGCTTTGAAAAATCCCACCGCAGCCCCGGCTTCTGCGCCTTCCGGCAGACTGCGGTTTCGGGGACAGCCGAATACCAGATTTTTACAGTCCACACTTTCGGCAAAGTCTATGGCCTTTTTCGTATAGGACAACAGGATATCCCGCTCTCTCCCGCTTCCGAATATCCGCTCCTTCCTTCCATACCAGATGGACTGCATGGAAGGGACAGAAAAACCGTAACTTACTTCCAGCGCTTTCCGCCATGTCCTGCTGCGCACCGTATCTTCATACGGCGCTTCAGGAAAGATTCTGGTGGGCGCTATTTCCAGTCCCGTAAACCCATATTGCTTCATCTTATCATACGCCCATGCGTCCTGTTCCGCCGTCCAGGCAATATTGGAAACAGACAATTTCATCCTTTACACCTCATTTTTTCTTTTTTCCTGCCTTTGCCGGATCGCCGGCGCCAATTCTCTGAGCATCAGATAAAAACAGATCTGCACAAAACCAAAATACCAGAGCACATAATTCATGTGCGTATGCATCTGGGAATGGGACTTGGCCAGAATAAACCAGGAAACGGAAGCCGCAAAACTCAATCCATATAAAGCCCACTCCCTGACAAGCTCCGGATCAGATACCCCTTCCTCTTTTACTCTTTTACTGCGGCGCAGCAGAAGCACCCCCGGCAGAAAAGCCAGCACCGGAAACAGATACCCGTCCACCCCGGTCAGAATCTGGGTGTCAAAGTGAAAATAGGTGCAAAACACCTGCCATACAGACGCCTGCAGAGACTCCCACTCTTCCGGTCCGAACTCTGACAATCTGCCTCCCATCGTTCTGTGCAGCACATCCTCCGACCAGATCGAAGAAAACCCTGCTGCCAGATCGCCTTCTCCCCGCAGTATGGCATGTATCGAGATGGCCGCTGCGAATCCGGCCATTGCACCCACTCCCAGCAGCAGCACCAGACTGAAAAGCCGCCTGCTCTGTGCATGATTTTTCTGCACAAATGCCGAAATCAGCTCTGCGCAGGGAAATAAAACCATGCCCACCATAATCGTGGAAAGATATTCATAACCGCACAGACTCTTTGCCAGAATCATCAAAAACGCTGCAGCGCAGCTTATAATGCCGCCTTTTCGCCTGTCCGGAAAGTACAGTCCCAACAGACCCGCCAGCATGGGCAGAAACCAGAGAAATTCCACCCAGTACAGATTCCGGGCAAAATTCACGATCCACGGAGACAGCAGAAAGGTCCCATAAAAGCAGCCTGCCAGCAGGAAGCCATACATTCTGGAAATCAGCAGCACGATCGCCATAAAAACAGCCGCCGTCAGCACACTGCACAAGAGCTGCAGCCCTTCCACCGCTTCCTCATATATCAGAAACCGGGCCAGATTCCGGAACACGATCCCCTGCAGACCATACTGAGACCGATACGCCTCCACATAACCCGGCTGAAACAAAATGCCATTCTTTCCCACAAACCGGGCCTGTGAAAGAGAGCCGCATCTGGCGCCGGACAATATCTCATCCGATGAAAGCTGCAGGATCAGCCAGTTTCCATCCTGCTCCACCCCGGTTATGGAAAAGCTCTCTCCATTGACAAACTTTACCCTGCCGCCTTTCATACAGACCTTCTGGGTATAAATATTGTCCTCCACCGCAATCGCCGCTCCGGTCAGAGAATATCCGTTCTGATACCCATCATCATTCCGACAGTTGATGTCCGGATTTTCGATCCATATATTTTCTTTGATCTCCCCGGATACATCAATATACCGTCCGAGTCCATAGGCAGGAAGTGTCACATGATTCTGTTCTGCCAGAATCACACCGGTTACATAAGTCTCGCTGCCTTCCTCAAAATGGGCAAAGGCAGTCCTCTCCCGATAAACCCTGGATGGGCTGGTATTGACATCCGCCCGCCCAAAGGAATTGAACATAAAATTCCAGGTCAGAACCAGCCCCATACCACACAGGGTCAGAGCCTTTCCCTGTCTGTGAGCCTGCGGATGAAAGGCAGCGCACAGTGCCGCCGCGCACAGCAACAAAAGCCCTGCAGACAGCAGCGCCTTTTCTGCCAGAGAAAAGTCGGACTCCCCATAAGCATAGCCGATAAACAGATCCCCTTCGATATTTTCTTCGGTCAGATAAACCGGATCCGCCACCAGAAGATAAGGCACTGTCTCACAGTCCTGTTCCCGAATCTTCAGTGTATACTGCTCTCCGGCCTTCAAAGACCCGTTCACATACACCTGATAGGGGGTGCTGGGAGAGATCTCTGTCACATTTACTTTCGTTTCGCTGATTTCCTTTCCAGTTTCGTCCGAAACGGAAAACAGCAAATAACCGTCATTCTCCTTAGGCAGATTGATGAGCACGATCTCAAACCCTCTGAAATGCCTTTGCTTTGGAGAAAATACCTGAATAAACGGCTCATCCGACAGCTCCGTATACCACTGCAGCTCTCCCGCTTCCTCATGCGCTGTCATATCGCAGTAAAATCCATGTGTAAAAGCATCCAGCGGCCCGATCAGTAAAAACAGAATGGTCCCGGTCAGAATGATCGCCGCGCCGGCCGCCCATTGTCCTTTTTTCTTCATTTTCCCGTAACCTCAGTAAATTTCCTGATCGCTTCCATCACCTCATCCTTGCCGCAGAGATAGCCGCCTGCACCGCCAAACAGCCTGTCGTGAATCGTCCTGTAATCATATTTCACCGGATGTCCCGCCAATTCATTGACAAAATGCCTGCCGGTCAGATACGTATACAACTCTCCCGCCCCTACCGGCTCTGTAGCCAGATGCAACAGTCCGAGACCGTTTGTAAGCCCGGTCTGTATATCCTCCCATAGCCGGTCAAGCGGATAAAACTGATACGTACTCCGGCTGTCGGTAAAATGCAGCGCAGTAAATCCCAGAGCCAAAAACCGCTCCCGCAGCATCTTCCGCTCCTGCTCTTCCAGCGCCCTGCACTGGTAAAAGCCGTTGTCCTTAAGTATATAAAACTCCTCCAGCACTGCCTCCCGCTCTGCCAGCTCCCGGAACCGTTCCGCCGTCAGCATGGTCGGGATCACATGCATATAATCAAATATAAAATTCTTTTTTATGCCCTTTCCGAACAATCCCGGCAGACGCACAATCAGTGCATCCGGATACATCTCACGTACCATACATTCCAGACGATACCGGTTCAGACCATAGGCATGCAGCCCTGTACTGTCCACCTCTGTTGTCTCGTCCACGCCCACAGGCACCCGGAACACATCCACCGTGGAAATCAGCACCAGTTTCCTGGGCGCGATCTTCCGGATATTCTCCGCCGCCTCCCTGATCTGTTCCAGGTCCTGCTGCGGCGCATGGTTTGCCAGATATTTCTCCGCCCGGAGGCCTGCATAAACCAACAGATCCGGAGCCAGGCCATAGGCCTGTGTAATATCTGTGGAATGAAACCCCAGATCCATAGCTCCTTTGTCATAAATATTGCTGCCTACAAATCCGGTGCAGCCCACCAATACATTCATAATCACTCTCCTATTTTGTCAGTTTTTCGATGCTCTCAAAGCTGTACGGCTTCCGTTTAAAGACCAGATTGACAAGTATCTGGAGATATTTGACTATAATGGTCAATATGGCGAACAGACCAAAGAAAGCAAACGAGAGAAACAATATAGTAGTCGTCCAGCCCTCCACCGGTTTCTGCGTCAGATAAATCACCAGAGAATATACCAGCATAAACATCGCCGCCAGCATCATCATACCTGTCATCAGCATGGAAAACCCATACCCGGCCTCTGTAAACAGAATCAGAGAATCCACCGCCAGCCTCCTTCTGTACCGTCTCTCCTTATGGTCAGAATCTGTCCGTGCATTTTGCACCTTATAACGGAGGTTCCAGGTTTTCAGCCCGCAGCTTGCATATACCGCCTTTCTGTAGGGAACGGATTGGTTCATACTGCTGACCCGGTTGATAACCCGCCGGCTCAGTACCCGGAAGCTCTCCGTACCCATATGCTGGTAGAAAGATGAGGAACATCTTTGGAACAGCATATAAAACAGGCGGGAAGTCAGTCTCTGCCTTCCTTCCGGAGAAGCGCTGACGATATCATAGCCTTCCAGACTTTTCCGGTAGATCTTCATGATCTCTTCCGGCGCAAAATCCAGTACGGTACTGTCAAACTCCAGTACAAAATCACCGATGGAAAGATCCACGCCTGCATTCATTGCTGTTTCCAGCCCGTGAAAATAACTCATATTCAAAACCGAAATACTGGTGGTATGGCACGCCGCTTTACCCACCTTACGAATCACGGATACGCTGTTATCTTCCGAATGGTCATTGACACAGATGATCTCCGCCATTTCAAAATTCTCTTCCAGTACCGTAAGAATCGTTTTCAGAAATGTTCCGATCCGTTTTTCCGCATTATGCACATAAATCACAGCCGATATAAAATTTTTTTCTTTAAACTCCATCACTCAATACCTCATCCAGGTCATAGACCGTATTGATCTTTCCGGACAGCACACTGACAAAATCAGGGGTCCTGGAATCATACCGGATCACGGTGGGCCTGGAGTCGTCAATCTCCGAACTGGTCAGAATCGGTTTCATGGAAAAAAGAGAATTTTGATAAGTAAAGCCATATTCCTCTTTCAGATACTTTCTTGCCAGCGCGGCCATATACGGAAAAGCGCTTTCCGGACGGGCCGGGCAGTCATTGCAATTGGCCAGAAAAGCCGGGCCGCACCGGCCGCCGCTTCTGTCCTGACACGAAAACCGCGGCGTACACCCATAGCTGACAGAATGGGGCGTAAAGGTAACGGATGTCAGAGAATGCAGGCCTGTCCTGCCAAAGGGCATAATGGAAAAAAACGGCCCGTCCATCACAGTAAACCCATATTTCTTTAATGTATCATTCACTTCACAGAGTATGATCTCACACAGTTCATACTTAATGCCAAAGGGTTCATATCCCAGCATCTCCAGAATCTGGTTTACCGAAGCATAGGTGGCATTCAGTAAAAATCCGCTCCGGAAACGTTCCCCGCTCTCCATCGTCAGCTCAAAGGCATCCGCCAGTTTTCCGATTTCTGCTATTCTTACGGCAAAACACAGCTCCACATGGGACAGCCCTGATAGCTGGTCCAGCAGATAATCCTTTAAAATCATGGCATCATAAGTATATTCTCTTGTCAGAAATGCCCCGTCACACATACCTTCCCGGAAAAACTGTCCCGGATGCAGTTCTTCGCAAAAAATACCCGCCGCCCGGCAGAAACTGCGGAACTGTTCTCCATCCGCCCAGGAAAATTCACGTGAAGTCGCATAGATTTTTTGAAATTCACGATTGATACAAAACCCATAGTCCCGGTTAAACCGCTCAAAGTAGCCTGCCGACTTGACCGCTGTGGAAATGGACCTGGGATAATGATAGCCCTGATGCACTCTGGCCTGATTGATATAAGTCGCACGGCCAAAGGCTTCCTGCCCGCACTCCAGAACCAGTACGCTCTGCCCCCGCTTTCCACAGAACAGCAGTATCTTATACACATCT
>VSOB01000053.1:15701-20278 GCA_009774625.1 Lachnospiraceae bacterium | reverse complement strand
CCACAAAGGAGATGACGTATATGAGCAATCAGGTAATCGTAATCAGCCGCCAGTTTGGCAGCGGAGGACGGAAAATCGGAAAGACACTGTCGGACAGACTGCAGATCCCTTATTATGATATGGCATTGATTGAGATGGCATCCAAGCGGAGTGAGGCGGATTATGCGTCGCTTCTGGAGGTGGATGAAAAGAAAATCAATCGGAAATGGTACGAATTTTCTATGGAAGTGGGGCTGGAATACCAGATGAAAAAGATACCGATGAATGAGGAGCTTTTCAGCCTGCAGGCAGAGATTATCAAAGATCTGGCCAGTCAGAGCCCCTGTATTATAATAGGTAGAGGGGCGGACTATATCCTCCGGGACAATAAGAGGATGCTCAGCGTGTTTATTCATGCGGATATGGAAACAAAGCTGGAAGTGGTCTGCAGGCATTACAACCTTTCGCGGGATGAGGCGGCGGCGCTGATCCGCAAGACAGATAAACAGCGCAGTGTTTACTACAATTATTATACCGAGTACAAATGGGGGGAAATCGGTAATTATGATGTGACTCTGGACAGAGGCAGGCTGGGGATAGAAAGGTGTGCGGATATTCTGGAAACAATTTACCATTCTCTTTAAAAATTCTTAAATACAAGGATGAATTATGAATAAAATATGAACAAAAATTAAGAAACTCTTATTTCGTTCACGGATTGTTTACAAATGAAAAGACATGGTTTATACTCCTGTTTGTAACAGAGATTCAGTCAGAAACAGGAGGAAAACGTTATGAAAAAAAGAGTATTGGCAGTTATTATGGCAGTGATGATGGTATCTGCAATGGCAGTTGCCTGCGGCAACGAAGAAGGAGCAGCAGCGCCGGAAACGGAAGAGGCAGCGCCGGTTGAAGATACAGAAACACCGGAAGCAGGAGTAGAGGCGCCTGCAGAAACCGAAGAAACTCAAGTATCGGAAGAAACAGAGACAGAGAATGCGGAAACGACAGAAACCGAGAGCACGGAAACCGAAAGCACTGAGGAAGCCGAGGGTTCGGAAAATGAAGATCAGCCTGCCGATGCTGAGCTGAAAGAAAAATAAAGGTTACAGTAAAAAGAATCCCGAGGGGATTCTTTTTTTGCGTAGATTTTTCTGTCTCCGATTTTGAGAAAAGTGTATGTTAAGAACAGGATATTTCTAGACAAATATCGGGAAAACCGATATAATGAAGATAGCTTTTTGACTGAAACAGGAGCGGGAAATTTAAGGGATGAGAGGTATGGTTTTATGGGATACGGAGCGCTTCCTTTGGAGAAAAGACTGAAGGAGAACATTAGGAATTACAGGCTTGCCAATCTTTATAAAATAGAAGAACTGATAAGCCAGATGCGGCTGCTGCATGAGCTGACAGGCATCAAGATTTTATTGACAGACAGACACGGTGAAAAGATGGCAGCGATGGGGAACTTTGCAGATTTCACGCCGGATGTGGTAGGAGAGCCGGGGCGTAAACTGCGGGTGGCCAATCGGACGGTGGGTCATATATATACCAGGGAAGAGGAAGTGGAGGCCGGCAAAGAAAAGATGGCGTCCAGTTTTCTGGAGCAGCTTGTACAGATGTGGGAACGGCTGGGAGAAGAAGTTTACAGAAACAGAGAAAGTGCCGTTTACATAGATGAGATAGAGCTTTTGATCGAAGAAGAACACCGTATCAGGCATGGAGTGCAGGAAGATATGCTGACCGGTGTTTTGAACAAAGCATGTTTCAAGGAGCGGATGAAGGCTCTGGATGAGTCGGAGGTGGTACCGATTGCCGCTGTGGAAGCCAATATCAACGACTGGAAATTTGCCAACGATCATTTCGGCGATGAGGAAAGCGACCGTCTGATACAGGTTATAGCAGGGATTTTAAAAGAAGAGGCAAAGGAAGAGTATGTATTGGGGCGCGTGGACGGCGATGTATTCCATATAGCGATTCCCGTACCGGAAGAGGGGGAAGCGGAAGGCTATATGGAGCGGATCCAGAGCCGGTGCAATGAATATGCGGATACGAAGCTGACACCGTCTGTGGCGGTAGGGCTGATGTATAAGAGCAATGTGGAAGAGACACTGGAAGAGGTCTTTGCGGAAGCAGAGTACAAAATGTTTGAAAACAAATTTGAAATGAAGCAGAATCCGGCTTATCAGGCAAGGCTGCATAAAAACATATCATAAAGCGGATCAGAAGAGACAGGAAGCAACGGGGTATGGTCGTATCAGAGAAACGGCATGCTCCGTTGCTTTTGTGTATGATGGGATCCAAGTGCGAAAAGCTCTTAAAAAATCTAAAATAAGTATAAAATCGTCGCAAGGTGGTAAAATTAAGAAAAAATGAGAAAAAATGAGAAATAGAATAAAAAATAAAGTTAATGGAAGAAAAAGGAGGGTGAATTGAGTTGCATAACAATAAGTAAGAAACTAATATATGGGTAGTTCTTAGCACTCGATTGGGGTGAGTGCTAATAAAAAAGACAGGAATTGGTAAAGAATAAAGGAGGCAGTTTACATGAAATTAGTACCTTTAGGCGACAGAGTTGTATTAAAGCAGTTGGTTGCAGAGGAAACCACCAAGTCTGGTATCGTTCTTCCCGGCCAGAGCAAGGAAAAGCCTCAGCAGGCAGAAGTGATTGCAGTAGGCCCCGGCGGTGTTGTTGACGGCAAGGAAGTAAAGATGGAAGTCAATGTGGGCGATCAGGTTATCTATTCCAAATATGCAGGAACAGAAGTGAAGCTGGAGGAAGAGGAACTGATCATCGTAAGACAGAGTGATATTTTGGCAGTGATTCAGTAATGTTGATTAAAATAATGTAGGAGATGACAATTATGGCAAAGGAAATTAAATTTGGAGCAGAGGCTCGTGCAGCTTTGGAAACCGGTGTCAACAAGCTGGCTGATACGGTACGTGTGACACTGGGACCGAAAGGAAGAAATGTAGTACTGGATAAATCCTATGGCGCTCCGCTGATTACCAATGACGGTGTTACCATTGCAAAGGAAATCGAGCTGGAGGATGCATTCGAAAATATGGGTGCACAGCTTGTAAAAGAAGTGGCAACCAAGACAAATGATGTGGCTGGCGATGGTACGACAACCGCTACCGTACTGGCGCAGGCAATGGTCAATGCAGGTATCAAGAACCTGGCAGCAGGCGCAAACCCGATTATTTTAAGAAAAGGTATGAAGAAGGCAACTGACTGTGCAGTGGAGGCCATCGAAAAGATGAGCGCCAAAGTCAGCGGAAAAGATCAGTTTGCAAGAGTTGCTGCAGTTTCTTCCGGAGACGAAGAAGTGGGTACTATGGTAGCAGATGCGATGGAAAAGGTAACCGGTGACGGCGTCATTACCATCGAAGAGAGCAAGACCATGAAAACAGAACTGGATCTGGTGGAAGGTATGCAGTTCGACAGAGGATATATTTCCGCTTACATGGCAACAGATATGGATAAGATGGAAGCCAATCTGGATGATCCTTATATCCTGATTACAGATAAGAAGATCAGCAATATTCAGGAGATTCTCCCGATGCTGGAACAGGTGGTACAGTCCGGTGCGAAACTTCTGATCATTGCGGAGGATGTAGAAGGAGAAGCGCTTACCACACTGATCGTCAACAAGCTGCGTGGCACATTCAACGTAGTGGCAGTGAAGGCGCCCGGCTATGGCGACAGAAGAAAAGCTATGCTGGAAGACATTGCCATCCTGACCGGTGGCAAGGTGATTTCCGATGAGCTGGGTCTGGATCTGAAAGAAGCTACCCTGGAAGATCTCGGCCGTGCCAAATCTGTCAAAGTGCAGAAAGAAAATACGGTGATCGTAGACGGCGCAGGCAACAAAGAAGACATTCAGGCAAGGATTTCCCAGATCAAGAGACAGGTGGAAGATACCACTTCTGATTTTGACAAAGAGAAACTGCAGGAGAGACTTGCAAAATTGTCCGGCGGCGTAGCCGTGATCCGCGTAGGCGCTGCAACAGAGACAGAGATGAAAGAAGCAAAACTCCGTATGGAAGATGCACTGAACGCCACCAGAGCGGCAGCAGAGGAAGGCATCATTTCCGGCGGTGGTTCCGCATACATCCATGCGGCAAAAGAAGTGGCTAAACTGGCTGAAACACTGGACGGCGACGAAAAGACAGGCGCCAATATCGTCCTGAAAGCCCTGGAATCCCCTCTTTACCACATTGTTGCCAATGCAGGCCTGGAAGGCAGCGTTATCATCAACAAGGTAAGAGAGTCTGAAGTTGGCATTGGTTTTGATGCACTGAAGGGCGAATACGTAGATATGGTATCAGCCGGAATCCTGGACCCTGCCAAAGTAACAAGAAGCGCACTCCAGAATGCAACCAGCGTTGCATCCACACTGCTGACCACCGAGTCCGTAGTGGCCAACATCAAAGAAGAAACTCCCGCAATGCCCGCAGGCGGCGGCATGGGCGGCATGATGTAAGCGTTCTCAAAGAGCGATGCGATAAAAAGGAAAAAGATACCCGGAGACGAGTTTACTCGCCGCCGGGTATCTTTTTCCTTTTTATCATACCGCTGTCGGGCGGTAGCAGGT
>VSOB01000053.1:0-15601 GCA_009774625.1 Lachnospiraceae bacterium | reverse complement strand
AAATTGCGAAGCAAATTACCTGCTAAGCATCGCGGAGTAAAGGAGGAGAAAGCCAGTCAGAAAAAAGGCGGTAGCAGGTAAATTGCGAAGCAAATTACCTGCTAAGCATCGCGGAGTAAAGGAGGAGAAAGCCAGTCAGAAAAAAGGCGGTAGCAGAAAGATTATATATTCAGCAATTCTTCGTATAGGTTAGGTAGCATTCCTGCCTGTACCAGCAGTATCAATATAACGGATATCAATAAAGCGTAAACCAGACTGAAAAAACGCTTTCTGATTGTTGGAATGATGGCTGACAGTGAGAGTGTCATACATAAATAAGCAGTAAACAAGAATGGAATATCTTCGAAGGTTAAGTACCACTCCATAAGAGAATTTTTGATTTCGGATAAAATTTTAAAAACAGGACACTGTATCCATAATAAGCGGATAACATTCCCACAAAAAAACAAAGGAGCGCAATGCTGCAAGCAGAGGCGATTTTGAAGGAATGGCTATGAACGCAGCCGCACAGGACCATATCCCGAATCGTGCCATGATATCATCAAATATAGAAAAGCGGTATGTGACCGCCGGTACATTTACAAGTTTTGCAACGATTCACAGAAAAATACCGATGGCCAATGGCAAAATAAGGGAACGTTTCTCAGACGTTTTTGACATTTCTTGTTTCTCCTTTGTAAATTATAATTTGCTATAGCCCTTATTATATTGCATTGATCAGGCGGCAGCAATAGCCGACTGCCCTTTATTACCTCGTTCTCTTCTGGAGTCATATTGCACCTTTTTGGCATAAAGTATATAATAATTGTGAATACTTTCAAAAAAATCCCTTACAGATTAAGGAGGTGTAATATGAAATACAGAAAAGGGGTCTGTGTTGTTTTGCTGTCTGCTCTGTTTTCTTCCATTTCCATATCCCTTCCGGTTTGCGCCAGGACGGAAACAAAACTGCCGCTGCTTGTCCGGAAGGAAACGCCTGAGGAAGAGGCCGGGGATGGGGATATCCGGATGGATGACGATACGGTTTCGGAAAAAGACGGCAGTGAGGAAGATACAGTCTTGCGTAACACGGTTTTTACCACATCGGCGCAGATGCAGCAGATGATGGGAACGGAGGATACTTCCGGGTGGTCGGTTCTTTATCTGTCGGAAGTGGAGCAGGCCTATTGGAATTTCAGCCCGGAAGGGGCACAGGAGGACAGAGAGCTGTCTTTGGAGCTGGTGAGCAATGCCTATCGGAATCTGGAGATGTTTCTTGACAATGGATATCTGCTGGATTATCAGACATTGGCTGAGTATGCGGAGGACTATCTGCAGAGAAAGGGAGAGGCAGACAGCTATTACAGGATTCTGACCGAGTGTCTGAAGAATCCTTATCTTCTGAACAAACCCAGAGCAGAAGTGACGGATACTACATATAACGGAAGAGATTACTCTGCGGTATTTGATCCGGAGTATTATTATGATACAAACCCGGACTTGCAGCGTTCTATAGGCTTCCAGCCCCCGGAACTTCTGCGCCATTTTGTGGAGAAAGGTGTGATGGAAGGCAGGAGAGGCAGTGCGGAGCTGGATATGGATGTTTACATTGCCTACACGGATGGGGAAATCTGGCTGAAACAGGCCGGAATACAGGCACCCGGAGTTTTGCCCTGTGTTGCGAAATACAGCTATAGCCGGGCCAACTATTACGGAAAGCTGCTGGGACATTATGCGTATCCTTTTTTGTCTGAGGAAGAGGAAATACCGGCAGAAGAAGAAAATACAGCAGATTGGTAGCCATTTTGCCGCTTTCTGTGTTATACTGGAAGGCGTACCGGCAGATTGCCGTTAAATGATAACTGACAGACCGGAGCGCGTCTTTGGGCAAGAGCAGAAAGCGGCGGAAGGACGCCGGATTTTGGAAAGGGTGTACAGAATATGAAAAAATTAGAAGAATACGTAAGAAGCATCCCGGATTTCCCGGAAGAGGGGATTGTTTTCCGGGATGTAACAAGTGTGCTGCAGGATGCGGAAGGACTGCATCTTGCCATTGATACGATGCAGGATAAAATCAAAGATTTGGAATATGATGTAGTGGTAGGGCCGGAGTCCAGAGGGTTTATATTCGGCATGCCCATTGCGTACAATAACAGAAAACCGTTTGTACTGATTCGTAAAAAAGGAAAGCTCCCCTGTGAAACGGTTTCCAGAGAGTATGACCTGGAATATGGGACGGCGGTCATTGAGATGCACAAAGATTCGATTCAGAAAGGACAGAAGGTTCTGATTGTGGATGACCTGATTGCAACCGGCGGCACCACAGAGGCTATGATTCGTCTGATCGAGTCACTGGGAGGCGAAGTCGTGGGCATCGTGGTCCTGATGGAGCTGGCAGGACTGAAAGGCAGGGAAAAGATTGCAGACTACCGGCTGGAGTCGGCGATCACTTACGAAGGAAAATAAGCAAATTCCTAAAATAAATATGGGCTGGTGACATATATGACAGAAGAGAAAAAAGAAAGCCTGTTTGATGACGGTAGAATTGAATCCATCGCAGAATTCCAGACTCCTGAGGTACTGTATCAGGATCTGATTTCGCATGTCCGGAAGTATCATCCCTCTGATGATATCTCCATGATAGAAAAAGCATACACAATAGCCTATGAGGCGCATAAAAATCAGGTGCGGAAATCGGGAGAACCTTATATTATCCATCCCCTGTGCGTATCCATCATACTGGCAGATCTGGAACTGGATAAGGAGACGATTGTGGCGGGCCTTCTGCATGATGTGGTGGAGGATACCATCATGACAGAGGAGGAAATCACAAAAGAATTCGGCGCGGATGTGGCTCTTCTGGTGGATGGTGTGACGAAGCTGCAACAACTGCAGCTTTCGGGCAGCACCCAGTCTCAGTCGGGAGACAGCGACAGAGTGGAGATGCAGGCGGAAAACCTGCGTAAAATGTTTCTTGCGATGGCAAAGGACATTCGTGTGATTATGATTAAGCTGGCAGACAGACTTCATAATATGCGGACATTGAAGCATATGCCGCCTGAGAAACAGCAGCGCATTGCACGGGAAACGATGGATATTTATGCGCCCATTGCACAGCGGCTGGGCATTTCCAAGATCAAGATAGAACTGGACGATCTGTCCCTGAAATATCTGGAACCGGAGGTGTATTATGATCTGGTGGATAAGATTGCCGTCCGGAAAAGTGTCAGGGAGCAGTATATTCAGTCCATTGTGGATGAGGTCAGTGAGCATATCCGGCACGTGGGTATCAAAGCCAAGATTGACGGGCGGATCAAGCACTTTTTCAGCATCTATAAAAAAATGAAAAATCAGGATAAGACCCTGGATCAGATTTATGATCTGTTTGCAGTACGGATTATTGTGGATTCGGTCAAGGACTGTTATGCGGCGCTGGGGGCCATTCATGAGATGTATAAACCGATTCCGGGCCGTTTTAAAGATTATATTGCCATGCCCAAAGCCAATATGTATCAGTCCTTGCATACCACGCTGATCGGCAGTTCCGGGCAGCCGTTTGAAATCCAGATCCGTACTTATGAGATGCACAAAGCGGCGGAATACGGGATTGCTGCCCACTGGAAATACAAGGAAGCCTCCGACGGCAAGAAGGTAAAGGCCCAGGAGGAAGAAAAGCTGGTGTGGCTGCGGCAGATTCTGGAGTGGCAGAAGGATACGGACAACCGGGAGTTTCTGAAACTTCTGAAAAGTGACCTGGATTTATTTTCCGATAATGTGTACTGTTTTACGCCGACCGGTGATGTGAAAAATCTTCCGGCCGGCTCCACGCCCATAGATTTTGCCTATGCGATTCACAGTGCGGTGGGCAATAAGATGATCGGCGCCAGGGTCAATGGCAAGCTGGTTACGATTGATTATGAAATCAAGAACGGGGACAGGATTGAAATACTGACTTCCCAGAATTCCAAAGGCCCCAGCCGGGACTGGCTGAATCTGGTGAAGAGTACGCAGGCCAAGAGCAAGATCAACCAGTGGTTCAAGAATGAACTGAAAGAAGACAATATTATAAAAGGAAAAGAAATGATCCTGGCCTATTGTAAAGCCAAGTCCATTGACACGACACAGATTCTGTGTTCCCCTTATATGGAACATGTGATGCAGAAATATGGTTTCCGGGATTGGGACTCCGTTCTGGCGGCTGTGGGGCATGGCGGCCTGAAAGAAGGCCAGATTGTCAATAAGATGCTGGAACTGTATGACAAGGAGCATAAAAAGACACTGACTGATGAGGAAGCGCTGGCAGCAGTGGCGGCAGGCGGAGCCAGAAAGATCAAACCCAGGTCATCCAGCGGTATCGTGGTGAAAGGCATTGATGATGTGGCAGTCCGCTTTTCCAAATGCTGTTCCCCTGTGCCGGGGGACGAGATCGTGGGCTTTGTGACAAGAGGCAGGGGTGTTTCCATCCATCGGACGGATTGTGTCAATATCATCAATCTGTCGGAAATAGAGCGGGTGCGTCTGATTGATGCAGACTGGCAGGTGCCGGATAAAGCGGCGGAAGGAGAACGGTATCTGGCTGAGATCAATATTTATGCCAATAACCGCAGCGGTCTGATTGCGGATGTATCCAGGGCGCTTACGGAAAAAAATGTGGATATTCTGTCTTTGAATACAAGGGTAAGCAAACAGGGTGTGGCTACGATGGTGGTGGCCTTTGAAATCAGCAGCCGGGAAGAGCTGCAGCATATTATTGATAAGATACGGATGATTGAAAGCATTTTGGATATTGAAAGGACGACAGGGTGATATGGCGGATTTGAAAATAGGACGTCTTATGATGGGAATTTGTCAGACAAATTGCTATTTTATTTATGAGGAAGGAAAGCAGGAAGTTATTTTTATTGACCCGGCGGATAAAGGCGGATATATTTATGATGCCCTGCAGGAACGTGGATTTTCGGTTGCCGGTATTTTGCTGACACACGGACATTTTGACCATATATGGGGCCTGGAAGAGCTGAGAAAGAAAAGCGGCGCAAAAGTATATGCCTGTGAGGCAGAGAAGGAACTGTGTCATGATACCCGGCTGAATGTATCGGCCAGTGTGGGCAGGGCCTGCAGCGTGGATGCGGATGTGTATGTAAAAGACGGAGAAGAGATTACCATCGCCGGAATGACCTGCAGACTGATTGCCACGCCGGGCCATACGGAGGGAAGCTGCTGCTATTATTTTCCGGAAGGGGGATTTGTGGTCAGCGGGGATACCCTGTTTGCAGATTCTGTAGGAAGGACGGATCTGCCTACCGGAGATATGGGACAGCTCGTTCGTTCTATCCGGGAAAAGCTCTTTGTTCTGCCAGAGGATACCAGGGTGTATCCTGGGCACGGAGAGGCGACAGAGATAGGGCATGAAAAACAGTATAATCCGTTTTGCGTATAAGATATCCGGCAGCAGGAAAAGGGACAGTGAGAAAAATGATAACAGTGATGCTGAATGAAGCAGGATTTGAGTACGATATACACTCTCTGGTCAGGGCTTTTTATCCCATGTCGGAGGTAAAGGTTTTTGTGGAAGGAGAAAAAGAGCTGGTTTCCGATGCCGGATTTCCTGTCATCAGAATCGCCAGAAGCAGCGAAAAGATAGTGATCCGGCTGGAACCGTCCCCTTTGGATGAGGGAAAAGACAGCCGGGTTTCTGCTGTCCGGAAAGAGCTTTTGACAAAACCGGGGCTGGCAAAAGAGGAGATCAGGAACGGGCTGAAACAGTTGATTTACCAGGTACTGTCGGATCAGACCGGGAAAGAGCTGCCCTGGGGGACATTGACCGGTATCCGGCCGGCCAAGATCGCTATGGGGCTGCTGGAACAGGGGAAAACACCGGCGCAGATCCTTCAGCATATGCAGGATACTTATTATCTGAGCAGCAGGAAAGGACAGCTTTGCATTGAGATCGCGGAGCGGGAAAAGGAACTTTTGTCCGGTATTCATTACAGGGACGGATACAGTCTGTACATCGGGATACCGTTTTGCCCTACTACCTGTCTGTACTGTTCGTTTACTTCTTATCCGATCAGCGGGTGGAAAGAGCGGGTATCTGCCTATTTGTCTGCACTGGAAAAGGAACTGGAAGATGCGGCAGAAGCCTTTCTGGGACAGGCTCCTGACAGTATTTACATAGGCGGCGGCACTCCTACCACCTTAAGTCCTCAGGAGCTGGAGCGTCTCCTGGCAAAGCTGCAGTCCTGTTTTCCGTTGGAGTGCGTACAGGAATTTACGGTAGAGGCAGGCCGGGCGGACAGCATTACCAGAGAAAAACTACAGGTGTTAAAGCGTTATGGCGTCACCCGGATCTCGGTGAATCCTCAGACGATGCGGGAGGAAACTCTGCGTCTGATCGGCAGACAGCATACGGCGGAACAGGTGGCCAGAGCCTTTGATCTGGCAAGAGAGTGTGGATTTGACAACATTAATATGGACCTGATCCTGGGACTTCCGGGTGAGGGAGAAGAGGATGTGCGTTATACGACCGAAGAGGTCAGAAAAATGGGACCGGACAGTCTGACAGTGCATTCTCTTGCAGTGAAGCGGGCGTCCAGGCTGAGCCGGTGGATTGCGGAAAATAAAGTCAGTGTGATTCAGAATACGGACACTATGATGGACATTGCCGCTCAGGCGGCAGCTTCTATGGGGATGCAGCCCTATTATCTGTACCGGCAGAAAAATATTTCCGGTAATTTTGAAAATGTGGGCTATGCAAAGCCGGGCTGCTATGGAATCTATAATATACTGATGATGGAGGAGAAACAGACCATCGTGGCTCTGGGTGCGGGCAGTATCAGCAAACGGGTCTGGCCGGACGGAAGGATCGAACGGTGCGAGAATGTGAAGGAAGTGGCTCTGTATATAGAAAAAATTGATGAGATGATAGAGCGGAAGAGGAAGTTACTGGAAGCGTAAAAAGGAGGAAAGAAATGTCAATAGAACGGGTCAGGGAATATTTCAGAACATATGGCATCGAAAGCCGCATACAGGAATTTGATGTATCCAGTGCCACAGTGGAGCTGGCAGCCGCAGCGCTGCATTGTGCGCCGCAGCGGATTGCCAAGACCCTTTCCTTTACGGCAAATGGCCACGTGGTGCTGGTGGTGGCTGCCGGAGATGCCAAAATCGACAATCCCAAATACAAGGCACAGTTTGGCGCGAAGGCAAAAATGCTTTCCCCAAAGGAAGCGGAAAGTCTGGTGGGACATGCGGTGGGCGGTGTCTGTCCCTTTGCGGTAAATAGTGGTGTCTCGGTCTGGCTGGATGTGTCTTTGCGGCGGTTTGATACTGTATTTCCCGCTTGTGGCAGCGCAAACAGTGCGATAGAACTTACCATTTTGGAACTGGAGAAATACTCCGGTTACGCGGGTTGGGTGGATGTCTGCAAAGGATATGATCTTGACAATGCAACTCAAATGTATCAATCATAAGGACATCAATATCGTAACAGGAGAAAAGATATGGTCTTTCAATCATTATGGAATGAATTGGCATTGCTTCCTGAAGTACTAAGGGATAATATCATTCGACAGAACTAAAAGTAAAAGCCTCGCATGAAAATGATTCATGCGAGGCTAAGTTGTTATTATGATTTATGTGTTCTCAGTTCCAGTATTGTATCTATAAGCTGACGGGCCACTTCCTCTTTCTGCATAATCGGAAGCTCCGTCAGACTGTCTTTGGTGATCAATGTCACCACATTGGTATCGGTGCCGAATCCGGCGCCTTTCGTTTTCAGATTGTTGGCAACGATCATATCCAGGTTTTTCCGTTCCAGTTTGGCTCTGGAATGTTCCACCAGATGTTCTGTTTCCATCGAAAAGCCGCAGAGAAATTGTCCGTTTTTCTTATGCTGTCCCAGATAACCCAGAATATCGTCGGTACGGGTCAGTGACAGAGAAAGCGCATCCTCTGATTTTTTAACCTTTTCCTGGGCTGCAGACGCAGGACGATAATCTGCCACGGCGGCAGCCTTAATGATAATGTCCTGGGTGGGAGCGATGTCAGTGACCGCGTCAAACATGTCCCTGGCTGATACCACGGGAACATAGGTCAGGTAAGGGGGAACAGACAACCGGGTTGGCCCGGAAACCAGAGTGACCTCCGCACCCCGGAGCATACATTGCCTGGCAATGGCGTATCCCATCTTTCCGGTAGAATGGTTGCTGATAAAACGCACCGGATCAATGGCTTCCAGAGTAGGGCCTGCCGTTACAAGTACTTTCAGGCCCCGCATATCTTTTCTGCAGGCGACGGCATGCAGGACTGCATCATACAGAACTTCCGGTTCCGGCATCTTGCCGTCTCCCACATCTCCGCAGGCCAGATAACCTGCCGCAGGCGTCAGAAGTTCCATGCCATAGTGACGGCATTTTTCCAGATTGTCCTGCAGGATGGGATTGCGGTACATGCGTGTGTTCATGGCAGGCGCCACGATTTTTGGGCATTGGCATGCAAGGTACGTAGTAGTCAGCATATCGTCTGCGATGCCGTTGGCGATCTTTCCGATGACATTGGCAGAAGCAGGAGCAAGGAGAAAGACCTCCGCCTGCTTTGCCAGCGCCACATGCTCCACGCTGAATTCAAAATTCCGGTCGAAAGTGTCTGTCAGACATTTGTTGCCGGTCAGGGTTTCGAACGTAATGGGATTGATAAAATTGGCGGCGTTTTCAGTCATAATCACCGTGATATCACCGCCCTGCTTTTTCAGCATGCTTGCCAGCGATGCGATTTTATAGGCGGCAATGCTTCCGGATACGCCGAGAATGATTTTTTTGCCGGTTACTATCATAAACTGATCCCTATCTGAAAGTTTATTTTTGTGCTGTTATGTTGGATGCTCTGCCGGCTGCAGCAGGTGTTTTGAGTTCGAACACTCTGGCGGCCGCCAGGGCTTTTGTAATCAGGGCCACAAGTATGGTTGCGCAGATGGCTTCCGGAATGCCGGATGCCGTTACGGTTCCGATGACCAGGCCGAAAACAGCGCTGACTGCCACTTCTCTGGCCTGCGCATACTGCTGAGCCAGCAGAAAGTAGATGCTGCCCATAACGGTAATGGTATTGGTCATGGAGCCGATAAAGCCGCAGAGTCCATATCCCAGTATGTGAGGGCATTTTATTTTTTTCAGGCCGATCCAGAGCCAGCCCGCCGCAACGCCGATCAGGATACGGCATCCCACGGAGATCCAGAGGGCTTTCACCGCGCCGGACAGGCCGGTGGTGCTCATAAAAGGCGAAAAGGCAAAGGACAGCAGGGTGGGGGCGTAAGTGTTGCTCAGCATAGAGCAGATCCCAAAGACAGCGCCCAGTATGGCCCCTGCCAGAGGTCCCAGTAAAATTGCGCCGATGATGACCGGAATGTGTACCGTTGTCGCCTTAATGATAGGAAGCTGTATCATACCCAGAGGCGTATTTGCCAAAAGGATAACGATTGCCACCAGAAGTGCGACACGAACCATCCAGCCGGTTCCTTTTTTTGTGTTGTTCATATTCAGTTTTCCTCCTGTTATCATTCTTCTGATTTGTGTGAATCACACATGAAGATACAATACGGGCTTATCGTATCACGGATGGGAAAAAGATGCAACAGGGAAATTTCCCTGTTGCATCTTTTTCAAACGGTCAGTTTTTCCCTCCGGGTAAGGATCACTGCAACGGCAAATGTTATGATTTCAGCAGCGAGGGGAGCTGTCCACAATGGTTATAAATTTTTTGAGCAGAGGGCTGAGCGTATCGTTTTTGTAGAAAATCCCATAAGACAGTGGGCTGCTTCCCCTGATGGGAACATAGTTTATTTCAGGGATCGGAAAATTTACTTTGGGCAGGATGGAGCAGCCGTAACCGGAACGGATCAATGCGAGGATTACCTGCAGGTTCTCGCAGATATTAGTAGATCCCGGCAGCAAATGCCCGGCAATACGGTTTTGCATTTCCGCAGCTTTGGAAGGAATGGCATAAGAATGGCAGGTAATGATATTTTGTGAATAAAGTTCTACTTCATCGATTTCAGTTTTCTGTGCATAAGGATGAGAAACAGGAAGAGCACAGCAAAGCGGAATTTTGACAAGTTCTTTATAAATCATCCCTTCCCGTGTCGGGATATCATCATAGAAACCAAACAGCGTATCCAACTCTCCGTGATAAAAAAGATTCAGGATAGAACGGTGGGGAATCACCCTTAGGAACGGATGAAGATCGGGAATCTGTTCCCGGCAGGTTTTTAGGATTTTGGTGAGCAGGTCAAGGTCCGCTTCGCTGCTGCAGCCGATAGATATGACCTGCATATTGGACTCCATGTGGTTCTGTATTTTTGCGGCAGCAATCTGCAGCCTTCCTATAACATTTTTGGCATCTTCCAAAAAACTGATCCCGGCCGGAGTAAGCGTGACCGTTCTGGTGGAGCGGTGCAGGAGTTTTGCGCCTAATTCATCTTCCAACGAATGGATCTGACGGGAAACCGCTGACTGTGTAATCTTTAAAACTTCAGCGGCCCTGGCAAAATTCAGGTTCTCGGCAACCTGGATAAAACTTTCCAATTGCTGTGTATTCATGGTCGTCTCCTTTTTATTATTGCATTTATGTCATTAATAATACCGAACTTTCACTTCGCTTTCAAGAGAAAATATGGTTTAATACTTTACATAAGGCAGCCATAATGGCAGTGGTTCCAGTGAAAGCAAATGTAAGAAAACAGATTTAGACTGAAAATTTATGATTTGGAGGTTTCTATGAGTAATGTAGCTATAGTGAAGGGGAATCCGTTAGGGACAGAACGGATTGGAAAGCTGGTCCTGACCTTTGCTGTCCCAAGCATTATTTCCATGGTGGTCAACGCTCTGTATAACATTGTTGACCAGATTTTTATCGGACAGGGGGTAGGGTATCTTGGCAATGGCGCTACCAATGTTGTCATGCCGATGACTGTGATGGCGATCGCTTTAAGCCTGCTGATCGGCGATGGGGCTGCGGCATATCTGAGCCTGAAACTCGGTGAAGGAGATGAAAAATCAGCGGCCGGAGGCATAGGATGTTCCATATGGGTTATGGTGATCGCCGGGGTGATTCTCTCTGTTCTGTTTTATCTGTTTTTGGAACCATTGTGTGTATTGTTTGGCGCGACAGAAGATATCCTGCCTTATGCAATGGATTACGGGCGGATCATTTCATTTGGAATCCTGTTTTCTTCCATTGATTCCGGCATGGCAGGAATGATCCGTGCGGATGGCAGCCCGAAATACAGCATGGCAGGACTGCTTGCAGGATGTATTACCAACATTATTCTTGACCCTGTTTTCATTTTTGTGTTCCATTGGGGCGTAAAGGGGGCAGCCTGGGCAACCATTATCGGACAAATACTGAATGCTTTTCTGTATGTTGCATATATCCGGAAATTTAAGAGCATCAGGCTGGATAAAGAATGCTTCCGTATCTCCGGAAAGGTTCTGGCAAAGATCAGCAGCCTGGGTGTATCCAGTTTTATTACACAGATTGCCATTGTGGTGGTTATGGCGGTTACCAATAACATTCTGGTATCCTATGGTGCAAAATCTGAATATGGTGCAGAAATCCCGTTGACGACCATCGGTATTACCATGAAAGTAAATCAGATTGTTTCTGCTATCCTGCTTGGACTGGCGACCGGAGCGCAGCCTATTTTTGGCTACAATTACGGAAGCGGGCAGAAAGACAGGGTGAAGCAGGCATACCGCATGATATTGACTGTATCAACGGTGGTTTTGGCGCTGGCATTTTTTGTGTTCCAGTCTGCACCTATGAGCATTGTCCGGATTTTTGGCTCGGAATCGGAGCTGTACAATGAATTTGCGGTAAAATGTTTCCGGATCTTCCTTCTGGCGTGTCCGATCAACGGACTGCAGATGGCAACGGGTGTTTTCTTTCAGGCAATCGGAAAACCCGCACAGGCAACGGTTTTGTCGCTGTCAAGACAGATTGTTTACCTGATTCCCGCGACAGTCCTGCTGCCGCTGGCACTCGGGGTGGAAGGCGCATTGTGGGCAGGCCCGCTTGCAGATGTACTGGCATTTATGACAGCTTTGGTCATGTTGAAACTATATTGGAAAAAGATTTAGGGGGCATCTTTTACGGGAAGGGAAAGAGCGTTACGTAAACAGGCAGTGTGGAAGGTTTGTAAGCAAACAGGTTTTCAATCTGTAATCGGTTCTGCTGCCAGATGGAATCTGCAATGAGCTCCTGAAAAGTCAGTCCCCGTCCTCTCTCCGCCGGTTGAGTATTCTGCCCTGACATGATACAATTAAGGAAGCGCAAAAGGAAAAATGTGTTTGCGTAAAAAAGATACGGAGGCTGACTTATTAACGTTAAAACGAACAGTAACAGAGTGGAAAAAACAGAAAAATATACTGTCTTAAAGAAATATTTCGGATATGATACCTTTCGGGGCGCCCAGGAGATGTTGATTGATCAGATTCTGGAAGGGAAGGATGTGCTGGGGATCATGCCAACAGGGGCAGGAAAATCACTGTGTTATCAGATTCCGGCCCTGCTGCTGGGCGGTATCACACTGGTGATTTCCCCATTGATCTCTCTGATGAAGGATCAGGTGGCAGGCCTGAATCAGGCGGGCATTCACGCTGCCTATCTGAACAGCTCTCTGACACCGGGACAGTATTATAAGGCGCTTGGACTGGCCAGACAGGGCCGGTATCCGATCATCTATGTGGCGCCGGAGAGACTGATAACATCGGAATTTCTGGACTTTGCCCTGCATACAAAGATCAGTATGGTGGCCGTGGATGAAGCCCACTGTGTGTCTCAGTGGGGACAGGATTTCAGACCAAGCTATCTGAAGATCGTGGAATTTATCGAACAGTTGCCGGTGCGTCCCATTGTCAGTGCGTTTACCGCTACGGCGACCAGGGAGGTGCGGGAAGATATCATAAAGATTCTGCGGCTACAGGATCCGGCGGCGGCCGCCACCGGATTTGACCGGAGCAATCTGTATTTTGGTGTGATGACAGTCAAAGACAGATATGGCGCCATCCGGAATTATCTGGAAACACATCGGGAGGATAGCGGTATCATTTATTGTCTGACGCGAAAGCGTGTGGAAGAGGTCTGTGAGCGTCTGATCCGGGACGGCTTTTCGGCAACGCGGTATCATGCAGGGCTGGAAGATGGGGAGCGGAGAAAAAATCAGGATGATTTTATATATGACAGGATACCGGTGATCGTTGCCACCAATGCCTTTGGTATGGGGATAGATAAGAGCAATGTAAGGTTTGTGCTTCACTATGGAATGCCCAAAAATCCGGAGTCCTATTACCAGGAGGCAGGCCGGGCCGGACGGGACGGAGAGCCTGCCCAGTGCATTCTTTATTACAGTGGACAGGATGTGGCCACCAATCAGTTATTTATTGACCATAACAGAGACAATGAGGAACTGGATGAGGCAGCGCGGGAGATTGTAACAGAACGTGACAGACAGCGGCTGAAAAAAATGACATATTATTGTTTTACCAACGATTGTCTGCGGGAATACATTCTGCGGTATTTCGGAGAATACGGCAGCAATTACTGCGGCAATTGTTCCAACTGTCTGACGCAGTTCGAGGACGTGGATGTGACAGCCTCTGCAAGCGCTCTGCTGGAGTGTGTCAGGACCAGCGGACAGAGGTATGGGACAGCAGTGATTCTGGATACGGTCAGGGGCGCTTCCACTGCCAAAATACGCAGCTATGGGCTGACTGCCAGTCCCTGTTATGGCGCACTGGCAAAGACATCGGTGTTCCGGCTGCGACAGGTGATGCAATATTTACAGATGGAGGGATATCTGTCTGTGACCGACGATGCCTATGGGGTGGTGAAGCTGACACAGAAGGCGCAGGACATACTTAAAGGCAGGGAACGAATCTATATGAAGCTGGCCAGAGAGACAGAAAAGGCTGGGAAAAAGACAGAGAAGCGGCAGAGCGTTCACGGAGATGGAAGCCTGTTTGAAAAACTCCGCGCAGTGCGCATGGAGCTGGCCAGGGACGAAAAGGTGCCGCCCTATATGGTCTTTTCGGATAAAACACTGACGCATATGTGCATTGCCAGACCGGGGTCAAAGCAGGAGATGCTGGAGGTGGCCGGTGTGGGGGAATATAAGTATGGAAAGTACGGGGAACGTTTTCTGGCCTGCATTGCGGCATTCGGAGAGGAAGAGAAACGGCGGCAAAGGAAGGGATAACAAAGAGCAGTACATCGGCGTATGGAGGAACGGAATAGGGGCTTTTGACACCCTGATCTGTATAGAAGAAAAAAGCATTTCAAAACAAAAAAGACAGGAAATGACAGAGAGAAGGTACAAATGATGAAAACAATACAAGAACAAATCAGGGCATACCGCGCATGGAATGCACAGGAAGAGGCAGACCGGGAGGAATTGCTGCAGGCTCTTAAGCAGGACAATATTTTTTCGCGGAATAACAGAGCCGCTCATATGACAGCTTCCGCCTGGGTGGTCAATCCGTCAGGGGACCGGATTTTAATGGCCTATCATAATATTTATGATTCTTGGTCCTGGCTGGGCGGTCATGCGGACGGCGAGGAAAACCTGCTTGCAGTGGCTGTGCGGGAAGTCAGGGAGGAGAGCGGCATCGAAGCTGTGACACCGCTCTCGGAGGAAATTTTTTCTCTTGAGATATTGACTGTGGACGGGCATGAAAAGAATGGAGCCTATGTGCCTTCTCATCTGCATCTGAATGTAACTTATCTTCTGGAAGCGGATGATCAGGCAGCGCTTTCGGTCAAACCGGATGAAAACAGTGGTGTGGCATGGTTTACGCCCACAGAGGCGGTGGAGGCGTCCACAGAGCCCTGGTTTCGGGTCCGGATCTATACAAAACTGAATCAGAAACTAACGCAGTGGAAGCAGGACAGCATCAAATAGCCCGAATCACGCCGCAGCCGATTTTGGTTCCGGAATCACCGGAGGGCTGGGAAGTGAAGTCGTCTCTGTGGGTGTGCAGTACGACAGAGCGCCCTATGATATCGTTGATGGAAAAACGCTTGTCATAGAAGGCAGTCCAGGCATAGCCCTGATTGGACAGCAGAGGCGGCAGATCGCCTGCATGGAAGGGATGAGGCCGGGAAGTGGGATTATAGTGGTCGCCGGTATGCTGGAATGAGTCGGAACAGTCTCCAAATTCATGAATATGCAGCGCATAATAATCGGCGGAGCCGGGGACGGAAAGATTGGGAAGGCCGAAAAACTCCGCTTCCACCAGTGCACCCCCATAGGGAGTGGGATAGAACTTTACCAGTCCGCTGATCTGCGGGTTAGCGGGAGCTCCGGTGGCCCAGGCAGCGGCACTGGGGGCGTCATTGGATAAAAGAGGAAGAAAAGTAAGGCGCGGAGTGGGCTGCTGCGCTTTCTGTAATGGCTGTGTTTGTTGTGATTGCATGAAAATACTCCTTATCTGACATCATACTTTATGATATGCCAAAGAAAAGGTATGGGGAATTTGTCGTAAATGTTTCTGAAAATATGTGGCAGTTGTATATGGACAAAACGGTACAAAAAGTTTAAAATAAACAGTGAAAATAAAAAGATCATAAATAC